>NZ_JBKGHJ010000172.1:0-15574 GCF_046520365.1 Corallococcus sp. 4LFB | reverse complement strand
CGCTCACCGCGACGCTGGACCCCGCGAGCGTGCCCGCGCCTTCGGAGGCCGCCGTGGACGCAGCCGCGCCCGGCGCCGAACCCAAGGCCGAGGCCGCGGTGGCGCCAGCGCTGGACGAGAACGGCCTTCCGCAACTCGCCCCCATCCCGGGCACGGTGGCGCGCAACGCGCCGAAACGGAGCTGAGCCCTGAACCGCCAAGGGGTTGACCTGTCGGATTTCCGCATGAGCCTGGCGGAGCACCTCACGGAGCTGCGCTCGCGGCTGGTGAAGTGCTCGCTCGCGGTGCTCGTGCTGGGCGCCGTGTCGCTCATCTTCGCCAAGCCCATCTTCGGCGTGCTGATGCGGCCGGTGCTGGACGCGCTGCCCCCGGACGGGCGCTCGCTCGTCTACACATCCGGCATCGAAGAAATCAACGTGCTGATGAAGGTGGGCGTGTACTGCGGCATCTTCCTCACCACGCCCGTCATCCTCTGGCAGATCTGGGGCTTCGTGGCGCCGGGGCTCTACCCGGAGGAGCGCAAGTACGCGTCGCCCTTCGTGGTGCTGGGCTCCGTCGCGTTCATCGTGGGCTCGCTGTTCTGCTACTTCCTGGTGCTGCCCTCCATGTTCAGGTTCCTCCTCAACGAGGAGGAGACGCTCGCGCTGGAGCAGCGCATGGACACGGCGCGCATGGGCGCCGAGGACGCGCTGCGCTTCCTGCGCATTGGCGAGGTGGAGCGCGCCGGCCACGTGGCGAAGGAGACCAGCGCCGCGCTGACCGCCGTGGGCGAGGGCCAGGTGAAGGACCCGCAGGTCGCGTCCGCGAAGAGCGTGGAGCTCACCGCGCGCCTCAAGGGCCTGGGCGACCTCCTGGACGCGGCGGCGGACGGGCTGGGAGTCCCCGCGCGCAGCGTGCTGCGCCAGGCGGTGGAGAAGCGCGTGGAGGCGGTGACGGCCTTCGGCAAGCAGGACTACGTCGCGTCGGAGGCCGCCATGGACCAGGCGGCCAGCCTGCTCGCGGGCGTGGCGCCCACGCGCGCCGAGGAGATGTCCGGCCTGTGGCGGCTGCAGAAGGAGCTGGCCAAGGGCCACGCGGATGCAGAGGCCGCGCGCTGGACGCGCCCCATGCTGACGATGAACGAGCAGCTGTCGCTGGTGCTGCTGCTCATCCTCGCCTTCGGCGTCATCTTCGAATTGCCGCTGGTGATGGCGCTCCTGGGCATCGTCGGGGTGGTGCAGTCCAAGTGGCTCTTCCGCTACCAGCGCCACGCGTTCGTGGTGTGCCTCATCGCCGCGGCGGTGCTGACGCCCACGGGGGACGTGGTGAACCTGTCGCTCATGGCCGGCCCCATGCTGCTCTGCTACGAGCTGGGCGTGCTGGCGGTGTGGCTCATCGAGAAGCGCCGTGCGAAGGCGGAAGCCTCCACGGACATCACCCCGGCGGCGTAGGGCTCCCCGCGCATGAAGAGCCCCGCCGCGCGCCTGATGGTGGACCTGCGGTACCTGCGCGCGCTGTCGCGGAGGTTCCGCAGCACGCTGCTGCTGGCGGCGGTCATCTTCGGGCTGGGGCCGCTCTTGTACCACTGGCGCTACGTGGGGCCGGGTGGGGACGGCATCTCCTACGGAGAGGCGCTGCACCACGTCTACTTCCTGCTCTTCGGGCAGCCGTCGCTGCCGTACGTGAGCGACTGGCTGGTGGAGACGCTCAACATCCTCATCCCGCCGGTCAGCATCGCGCTGGTGGTGGATGGCGTGGTGCGCTTCGCGTACCTCTTCTTCGCGCGGCACAAGAACGACAAGGAGTGGGTCTCCGTGGTGTCCGAAACGATGAAGGGCCACGTCGTGGTGTGCGGCGCGGGGCGCGTGGGCTACCGCGTGGTGACGCAGCTGCGGGAGATGGGCAAGGACGTCGTCGTGGTGGAGAAGCGCGAGGACGCGGCGTTCGTGTCCGCGCTGCGCGACGAGAACGTGCCCCTGCTCATCGACGACACGCGCAGCCCGCTGTGCCTGCCGCGCACGAACGTGAAGAAGGCGTCCGCCATCGTCTGCGCCACGGACGACGACCTGGCGAACCTGAACATCGCGCTGGACGCGCGGCGGCTGAACCCCGGCATCCGCGTGGTCATCCGCCTGTTCGACGACGACCTGGGCGCGAAGGTGCGCGACACGTTCAAGGCGGAGGCCCTGTCCAGCTCCTCGCTGGCCGCGCCCGCCATGGCGCTGGCCGCGTTGGATCCGCGGCTCATCCACTCGTTCCGCATCGGCAAGCACCTGATGGTGGTGTCGCTGTTCGTGGTGCGGGACGGCCTGCCGGGGCTGAACGTGTCCCAGGTGCGGGACCGCTTCGGCGGGCTGGCGCTGTCGCTCATCCGCGGCGACACGGAGACGCTGCACCCCACCGGGGACGTGGTGCTCCAGGCGGGAGACCAGGTCACCATCCAGGCGTCCTATCCGGAGTACTGCGCCCTGCGCGCCTTCACCGGCGAGTCGGACGCGCCGGCGTACGCGGACCACGACAACTTCCTCATGCCCGGGTACCGCTCCACGGGGTGAGCGGCCGCTGCTCGGGTTCGCCCCCAGGGGCAGGACTGCGTTGAGCTCCCCTCCATCACAGGTGCGGCCTCTCCCTCCGGCCTCGGTCGTCCGCGTCGGGTCGCGCTAGAAGCTGACAGGGTGGTGTGGCTCGGCCGTGCGGTCCGGAAGGATGGCCTGCGTCACCTCCGCATGCGCTCAACAGCAGGGTTCCCGAACACAGCAGGTTCGTCAGAAGATGGCGCATCGTTCCTCCCAGGTTGGGAGACGGGACTCGTGAGTCAGGAGCGTCAATGTCGACAGGCCGGACAGCGGAGGGTGGTTACCAGGCAGGAGTGCGGCGCTCGTTCGCGGTGGGCTCGGAGGTGGCCTGGGCCGCCTGGGGCGAGGAAGCGGGACTCATGCGCTGGGTGGGGGCGTGCTCCCAGCCCCTGACGGAAGGGGAGCAGGTCTCGCTGTCGGACGGCACGCGCCTCAAGGTGGTGCGCCGGGTTCCGCCCCGGCAGCTCCGGCTGCGCCTGGAGCATGCGAAGTGGCCCCGGGCTCGCACCGTGCAGCTTCGCGTGCTGCCGTCGGTGCATGGCGTCACCGTCGCGCTCCACGCGGAAGGACTGCCGGACGCGGGCGCACGCGAGGAGACGCTGGGCCGGTGGACGCGTGCATTGGAGAGCTGGGACGCCTTCTCCGGGAGGACCTTGGAAGTGAACCGGGAAGGCCCCCCGAAGCGTGAGCCCCCGGGGAAGAAGGGCGCCAAGAAGCCTCCTGCGTTGGAGGCAGGGCTCGCGAAGCGGGGCGCCGCCGCGCTGAAGAAGCATGGCCCCGCGCGCGGAACGAAGCAGGCCGCGGCCACGAAGCAGCCCCGCGTGGCGGAGAAGTCCGCGCCCGCGAAAAAGGCCGTGGCCACGAAGAAGTCCGCGCCCGCGAAGAAGACCGTGGCGAGGAAGCAGGCCCGCGCGATGAAGAAGTCCGCGCCCGCGAAGAAGGCTGTCCGCGCGAAGCAGGCCCGATAGCGGGCTCTGGGTGGTGACCGCGGTTCGTGAGCCGATGACTCCAGTCACCAGGGACGAGGCGCGCTGAGCGCACCGCGCCTCGTGCTTCCCCTGGGACATCAAGCACCTGGCTTGCGGTGGAGGTCCTCCAAGGGGCTGGCATGTCTCCTGCTGTAGGTGTTCCTCGTCAGCAGCACACCACTCTCGAGGAAATTCTCCATGGCCCTCTCGCCCGTCTCCAGCCGCCCCGCTTCCTCCCGCATCCCCTCCCAGGACTTCGCCGCCCGCCCGGATGCCGTGTCCGGCGCCCGCGTGCAGGGTGGCGGCTGCCAGAAGCCCGGGGCGGGCTTCGCGTCCCAGTTCCAGCAGGATGGCTTCAGCGCGGGCCCCGCGAAGGGCGCTCAGTTCAAGCAGTTCATGGAGGGGCTCGGCGAGGTGGTGAAGGAGCTGCAGCAGCTCGTCCAGATGCTCCAGCCCGCGCTGAGCGGTGGCGCTGCCTCCGCGGACGGCGTGGACGGAGCCCAGGCCCCGGCGGGCGTGTCCGGCGCGTCGGGCGCGTCGGCGCGGACGCCTCGTCGAGCACGGGCGGCACGGGCGGCGCGTCCGGCGCGGGTGACTCGTTCCAGGCCGGCTCCGCTCAGTCGGCTGGCGCCACGGGCGACATGCCGAAGGGCGAGGTGGGTGACTGGATCAAGCAGGCCATGGAGATCCTCAAGGCCGCGGGCGTCCCGGTGGACAAGATGAACCCCCAGGACATCGCGAAGATCATCGAGCACGAGTCCAGCGGCAACCCGAACGCCATCAACCTCACGGACCAGAACGCGAAGGACGGCCACCCGTCCATCGGCCTGATGCAGACCATCCAGCCCACGTTCGACGCGTTCAAGCTCCCGGGCCACGACAACATCCGCAACCCGGTGGACAACATCATCGCGGCCGTGCGGTACGCGGTGGACCGCTACGGCTCGGTGTCCAACACCCCGGGCATCCAGGCGATGAACGGCGGCAGCGGCTACGTCGGCTACTGAGCCTCACTGCCCCCGCACCAGGCTGGCGCCATCCAGCGCGCGGCGCGCGGGCTCCAGCAGCGACGCCAGCGTGCGCGCTCCGTCCGCCTCCACCGACGTGGAGCCCGGGGGCGCGCCCAGCCGGCGCTCGGCCTCCTCCAGCATCAACAGGCCCCGCGCGAGCAGCCCGTCCAGCTCCTGCCGAGCCAGCGTGGAGTTGCCCTTCAACGCGATGGACAGCGCGGACTCCAGCCCGCCGCGAGCCACGGCGGCGACGACACGATGGCGGCGCGCGTGCTGCCCGCGTCGCGGCGCGACAGGTGCGTGGCCACGGACGCGAGTCCCTGGGCGGTATCGAGCAGGACGGGAGCGTAACGGGTGATGCTCACAGGGGCGGTCATGAGGTCTTCCGGGCGCGGACGCCGGCAGGGGAGGAAAGGCGGGCATCGCGACCCACGCCCGGAGGCAGGGCCAGCGCGCGAATCAACAGGGGCGCGAGCGCGTCCCATTCGATGAGGAAGCCGTCGTGGCCGTGCACGCTGCACAGGACCGCGTACTCGGCATGCAGTCCCTGTGCGCGCAGGCGCCGGGACAGGTTCTTCATGTGCTCGGGAGGAAAGAGGACGTCCCGGTCGATGCCGATGGTCAACGTGCTCGCGCGGATGCGGTCCACGCCGGGACCGCCGTTGGGCGTCGGCACGCGCGTGAGGTCGTGGTGGTCCATGACGCCCAGCAGCGCCAGGTAGGAGCGGGCATCGAAGCGCGCCTCCAGCTTCGCGCCCTGGTGCTCCAGGTAGCTCTCCACCGGGTACAGCGTGCGCGACGACCACGCCCGCGGACGCGGCTGGAGCGCGTCCAGTCCGGCCTCCGCGCGATAGGTGAGCGTCGCCAGCTGGCGCGCCAGCTCCAGGCCGCGCCGGGGGGACTCGGGATACTCCGGGTCGAGCAGAAGCGCCTGCCGGGCCACGTGGTTCCAGCCCACCACCCACGCGGACGCGGCCTCCGCCGTGGCGATGGGCACCATGCGCTGGAAGCGCTCCGGCGCGAGCGCCGCCAGGCACAGCACCACCATGCCGCCCAGCGAACCGCCGGTGACGAGCGCCACCTCGTCCACGCCCAGCGCGTCCAGCGCCGCGAGGATGGAGCGCGCCTGGTCCCACGGCGTAATCGTCGCGGGCAGGCTCCGCTCGTCCTGACGCAGGTCGCCCTTGGGCAGCACTGGCGACGGGCCGAAGCGCGTGTCGTCGGTGCGCTGCGGGAAGCCTTCGTCCGCGGGACCGAAGGTGCCGTAGCAGGAGCCCAGGTTGTTGAAGCACAGCAGCCGCACGCGTGAAGGGTCCAGCGGCCGGCCGTGCCCGATGACGGGCTCCCACCAGCCGCCTTCACCTCCGGCGTGCATGTCCCCGGTGAGCGCGTGCACCAGCAGCACGGTGGGCACCGCGTCCGGCGTGCGGCGGGGCCCGGTGCGGCGCGCGTCGCGCAGCTCGGCGGCCGTGTCGCGAAGTTCGGAGGCGGTCCTCCGCACCACGCGCAGCCGGCCTGCGCGCGTCGCTTCCTCGGAGTGCACGCGGGCGCGGGACTGCAACCACGCGAGGTCCTCCGGGGGGCCCCACCACCAGCCGCGCACGAGGTGGGGCGCCACGCGGGCGCCGGCCTCCAGCGGCAGGTCCGGCAGCGACAGGTCGAAGACGCGCGGGGTCTCCGCGCGCGGGGGCACTTCCTGGCCAGGCCTCACGGGTCGCATGGCGTCAGGCCGCGCTCAGGGCCTGGTCCAGGTCGGCCAGGATGTCGTCCAGGTGCTCCAGGCCCACGGACAGGCGCACCAGGTCGTCGGTGACGCCCGTGCTGGCGCGCTCCTCCGGGCTGAGCTGTTCGTGCGTGGTGGACGCGGGGTGGATGATGAGCGAGCGCGTGTCTCCGATGTTCGCGAGCAGGCTCCACAGCTTCACGCCGTCAATCACCTTGCGCCCGGCGGACAGGCCGCCCTTCACGCCGAAGGTGACGAGCCCGCCGAAGCCGCCCTGGAGGTACTTCTTCGCGTTGGGGAACGCGGGGTCGTCCTCCAGGCCCGGGTAGCGCACCCACTCCACCTTCTTGTGCTGCTTCAGCCACTTCGCCACCGCGAGCGCGTTCTGTGAGTGGCGCTCCAGCCTCAGCCGCAGCGTCTCCAGGCCCAGGATGAACGCGTGCGCGTTGAAGGGGCTGAGCGCGGGGCCCAGGTCGCGCAGGCCCTCCAGCCGGGCCTTGAGGATGAAGGCCGCGGGGCCGAAGGACTCTCGCAGGCGCAGGCCGTGGTAGCCGGGGTTGGGCTCGGTGAGCTCCGGGAACCTGCCGTTCTCCCAGGGGAAGTTGCCGCCGTCCACGATGACGCCGCCAATGGAGGTGCCGTGGCCGCCGATGTACTTCGTCGCGCTGTGCAGCACGATGTTCGCGCCGTGGCGCAGCGGGTTGAAGAGGGCGGGGGACAGCGCGGTGTTGTCCACGAAGAGAGGCAGGCCCGCCTCGCGCGCCACGGCGCCGATGGCGTCGAAGTCCGGCACGTCCAGGCGCGGGTTGCCCAGGGACTCCAGGTAGAGCGCCTTCGTCTTCGGCCCGATGGCCTGACGGAACGCCTCCGGGTTGCCCGCGTCCACGAACTTCGTGGTGATGCCCAGGCGCGCGAGCGTCACCTTGAAGAGGTTGTACGTGCCGCCATAGAGGCTGGCGCCGGAGACGATCTCATCCCCCGTCTTCAGGATGTTGAGGATGCCGAGCGTCTGCGCGGCCTGACCGGACGCGACCGCGAGCGCCCCGACGCCACCTTCGAGCGCGGCGATGCGCTTCTCGAAGACGTCCGTCGTGGGGTTCATGATGCGCGTGTAGATGTTGCCGAACTCCTTGAGGCCGAAGAGGGCGGCGGCGTGGTCCGCGTCGCGGAAGCGGTAGCTGGTCGTCTGGTAGATGGGCACCGCGCGAGCGCCGGTGGTGGGGTCGGGCGAGTAGCCGGCGTGCAGCGCGAGCGTGTCGGGGTGCAGCGGGCGTTCGTTGGGCGTGCTCATGGCAAGGGACTCCTGTTCGCGTCGCTCCGGAGGGAGCGCGCGTGCGTGAAGGCAGACGGGTGGTGGGGACGTCAGGGCACTGCGGGCGGTGGGGAGGACTTCAGGACACGGTGGGCGCTGCGACGCTCCTCGGCAGGGGTGCGAGAGCGGAGGCCCGGAACGACGAAGCCCACCGACCCTCGCGGGTGGGTGGGCTCCGGTTGGCTCGCCAGGGGCAGGCTGTGCGTCAGCCGGCCGCGGCGGGCTTGGGCCCACCCGGAACAGGCATCGAACACATGCACATGGCGGAGGTGACGAACATTCTGCGAGAAGAAGTAGATGCGAAGGCGTGAGCTGTCAAGCCACCCTCCGGAACGGAGTCGCGCATGTCGCGAGCCCGTGACGTAACGCTGCTCCGTATTCCCAACACGATGATGCCTTCGCGAAGTGTCCTCCTCTCCAGCCTGCTGGCCTGCCTCTTCGTCGGGGCCTGCTCCAAGCCCGCGCCGCCCACGTCCGTGAACCTTCGAAAGACCTTCCGCACGCAGTTGCAGGTGGAGCCCTCGCAGCGAATCCCCGCGCCCACGCCGCCGAAGGAGCTGTTCGAGCGGGTGCGCTATCCCGCGCCGCTGGGCAGCAACGCGGCCTACGTCACGCCCGTGCGCGAGGGAGCGAAGCGGCCAGCGGTGGTGTGGATCCACGGCGGCATGGACTTCGGGCTCGACGACTTCGCGTGGGCGCCTTCGCCCCGGAGCAATGATCAGAGCGCGCGGGCCTTCCGTGAGGCCGGGCTGGTGTTGATGCTGCCTTCGTTGCGCGGGTCGGACGACAACCCCGGAGCGCGCGAGTACTTCCTGGGCGAGGTGGATGACGTGGTGGCCGCCATTGACTTCGTGGCGCAGCGCCCGGACGTGGACCCCGCGCGCATCTACGTGGCGGGGCACAGCACGGGAGGCACGGTGGCGTTGATGGCCGCGGTGCTGTCACCGCGCTTGAAGGGGGCCTACGTGTTCGGCCCGGTGCACGACGTGTCCGAGTACGCGGCCTATGTCCCGCTGCTGGGGCAGGCCCGTGGGCCGGAGCTGTGGATGCGCAACCCGGTGAGCTACGTGGAGCACCTGCGCGTGCCCACGCAGGTCATCGAGGGCTCGGACCACGGCAACATGGATGCGTTCGAACCGCTGCGCGTGGCGGCGAAGGGCGCGCCGTTGTCGTTCCTCGCCGTGCCGGGCGCCACGCACTTCAGCGTGCTCGCGCCCGTGACGGAGCTGCTGGCGAAGCGGCTCATGGAGGCGAAGGCGGACGCGCCCACGGTGCGGCTCACGGATGCGGAGGTCCGTCAGGCCGTGGCCGCGGAAGCGGAGTGACCTGCGACAGCGCGTGACGTGCGATGCGCGGTGCAAGGCTTCGGTGCCAGCGTGATGTCTGAACGGTGCAGCGCACCCTCGTTGGCCCACGCGCGCGTTCGGAGTGCAGCGCTCCTGCTTCAGGCCACGTGCGCGTTCGCGGAGTAGGGCGGCACGGGGCCCAGAAAGCCAGGCTGGGCCCTCACGCGCTCCAGCCACGCGGACACGGACGGGTAGGGCGCGAGGTCCACGCCCGCCTCCGGCGCCAGGTGCGTGTACGCGAAGAGGCAGAGGTCCGCGACGGTGTAGCGGTCGTCCACCAGGAACGTGCGCCGGCCCAGGTGCCGCTCCAGCGCGGACAGCGCGCGCTCGGTGTTCTGCACGCGATTGCGGAGCACTTCGGACCCCGGTGACTGCCGGCCCGTGAGGAGCCAGTAGCGCGCGGTGCCCAGGTTGGGCTCCACTGCGTTCTGTTCGAAGAACATCCACTGGTGCACCTGTGCCCGCGCGAAGCGGTCCTCGGGCATCAGTCGCGTGCCCTCCGCGAGGAACAACAGGATGGCGTTGGACTCCGCGAGGAACCGCCCGGGCTCTGGCTCCAGCACAGGGATGCGGCCGTCCGGGTTCTTCACGTGGAAGTCCGCTGTGTGGCTTTCCCCCGCGAAGATGTCCACCGGCACCAGCTCGTACGCGAGGCCCAGTTGCTTCAGCAGCGTGCGGACCTTGTAGCCGTTCGCGGAAGGCAGATAGTCGTAGAGGCGCATCCAGGCTCCAGCAAGAGGATGCGCGCGACGCTATCGACCGGCTTTCTGCCCTCGCACTCCGCTTCTTGCGATGGAATCACCGCGAGAAGCGGAGCGGGGAAGGCAGCCGTTACTGCGCGGTGGCCTCGTTCCAGACTTCCGTGACGCGGCCCACCTGGTCGAAGGCGCAGTGCTGCGCTCCCGCGATGACCTTGTCGTTCACCGGGAACTGTAGGCCGGTGAGGTACTGCTCAGCAGCCTGGATGTCCTGGAGCAGGTAATCCTGGTCGCCGTACGTGAAGTAGAACTTCGTGCCCGCGCGCAGCGCCGCGTTCGACGCGTCCCAGTCCATGTTGCCTGACCACGGCTTCTCACCACCGCAGCTCAGCGCGTAGACGCCCGGGAAGCGGTCGCCGTAGCGCGGCAGGAAGCTGGCCGTCAGCTGGATGCTGCCGCCCGACGAGCCGCCGAAGAGGATGGGGCCGTCCTGGATGTCCCAACCCTTGCGCAGCGCCTCGATGAGCGACACCAGCTCCGCCGCGTTCTTGCCCTCGAGGTCGCGCTCCGTCAGTGGCACCCCCTCCTTGGGGCAGCTCGTGTACTCCGGCTTCACCCACCACGCGCACTTGTTGGGCGCGAGCGCCGTCACGTAGAGCGTGTTGTGCCCGTACGTCCAACCGCCGTGCGTGTACAGCGAGCGCGGGTTGCTGCCGGTGTACACAGCCGCGCCGTCGCCGTGCAGGTAGATGGCCAGCCGCATGGGCCCGGGCGCGATGCCCTGCTTCGGCTCGATGAGCTTCACCTCCGTCGCGCCCACCTGCGCCACGCAGTACGTCAGCGTGCCCGCGTCCGTGCTCACCGTGCCCGTCTTGCTGCACGCGAGCTTGCCGGAGCCGTGCGAGCTCGTGCCCGCATCCACGTCCGTCCCGGCGTCCGTGCCTGCATCCATCCCCGCGTCCGTGCCCGCATCCACGTCGGTGCCGGCATCCGCGTCCGTGCCCGCATCACGGCCCGCGTCGGCGGTGGGGGTGCCCGAGTCCGGCGTGACTTCGTCGGGGTCGTCGGAGCACGCGGACAGACCGAGGGCGAGAGCGGCGGCGAGCAGGATGCGGGACATGGTGACTCGAAGGAGGGGAGGCGGCGCCTCTGTTCAGCAGCCAGTATACCGGGTATAGATTTCCAGCCAGGAAAGGAAATTCCTCCATGACTGAACGCGTGAACCTGATGGCCCCGGAGGTCCGGGCGAATCCCTACCCCGTCTACGCGGAGCTGCGCCGCACCGCGCCGGTGTGTCAGGTGGAGCCCGGCGGACTCTGGGCCCTCACGCGCTTCGAGGACGTGGCCGCGGCCTTCAAGAACCCGCAGGTCTTCTCCTCCGCGGGGGTGCGCACCACCACCGCGCCGCCGTGGCTGGGCCACAACCCGTTCTCCGAGTCGATGATCGTCATGGACCCGCCGCGCCACATGCGGCTGCGCACGCTGGTGAGCCGCGCGTGGACGCCCGCGGCGGTGAACCGGCTGGAGCCGCGCATCCGGAGCTTCGCGCAGACGCTGGCGGAGCGGCTGTCCCCGGAGCGCGAGGTGGACTTCGTGGACGCCTTCGCCATGCCGCTGCCCGCCAGCGTGATTGGCGAGCTCTTCGCCTTGGACCCCACCATGACGGCCCGCTACAAGCGCTGGTCGGTGGACCTGTCCAGCGTGTCCGGCACGACGGAGAAGGACACCCACCGGCACGAGTCCATCAAGGCCACCGTGCGCGAGATGGAGGACTACCTGTCCGACGTCGTCGCCGAGCGCCGCCGCCACCCGCAGGACGACATGGTGTCGGACCTGGTGAAGACGCGCGTGGACGGCGAGGCGCTCTCCGACGCGGAGCTGATGAGCTTCCTGTTCCTCCTGGTGGTGGCGGGGCTGGAGACCACCGTGCAGCTCGTCAGCCACAGCGTGCGCCTGTTGATGGAGCAGCCGCACCTGGTGGCCCGCCTGCGCGAGAACCCGTCGCAGGTGGGGCGCTTCGTGGAGGAGGTGCTGCGCTACGAGCCCTCCGTGCACGGCCTGGTGCGCGTCACCACCCAGGCCACGGAGGTGGCGGGCGTGGTGATTCCGGAGGGCGCGCGCGTGGCGCTGATGATCGGCTCCGCGTGCCGCGACGGCGAGCGCTTCAAGGACCCGGACACCTTCGACATGGACCGCGAGGGCGTGAACAACATGCCCTTCGGCCACGGCATCCACTTCTGCCTGGGCGCGCCGCTGGCCCGGCTGGAGGCGCGCGTGGGGCTGGAGGTGCTGCTGTCCCGCTTCACGCGCTTCACGCCCACGGGCCCGGTGAAGTGGAACACCTCCCTCACCGTGCGCGGCCCGCTGAGCCTGCCCCTCATCCCGCACGCCTGAAGCGCGCGGGACGAAGGGCCGTGCCTCACGCCTCGATGTCGAACGCGAGCGACACGCGCTCGCCCGGGGCCACGTGCAACAGCCCCTCGCCGGTGGCCAGCGCCCCGGCGGCGGCCGTCCACGGCTCCACGCAGACGAAGTCCTTCCCCTGGAGCGTCCACACCACGAGCATGCGGAACTCCTGGCTCCACGACAGCTTCACGGGGGACAGGCCGGGGCCCCGCTCCAGCACCGTGCCCGGCGCCGAGTGGTCACGCAGGTGCATGTCCACCTCCTGCGCCGTGAGGTCCAGGCCCGTGAAGGGCACCTCGTGCTTCGCGCGGTTGTCCCACGCGTGCGTGGCGTCCGTCTCCACGCGCGCCCGCGCCTTCTGACCCTGCGGCACCCGGAAGTACGGGTGGTAGCCCAGGTGCAGCGGCAGGGGCCGCGTGTCCCGGTTCTCCAAATCAAAGTCCAGCGTGAGCCTGCGCCCCGTGAGCGAGAACGCCAGCTGCGCGTCGAAGGCCCACGGGTACTGGCGCAGCGTCTCCTCCGACGACGTCAGCCCCAGCACCAGCAGGGACTCTTCCGCCTGGCGCACCGTCCACGGCAGCTTCCGCGCGAAGCCGTGCTGCGGCAGCGAGTACGCCTTGCGGTCCGCCGGATAGGTGTCCCCGGGCAGGGGACCGGCGTTGGGAAAGAGCACGGGGATGCCCCCGCGCACGCTCTTCGTGAGGTCGGCGACGGTGCCCTCGTCCAGATAGAGCACGTCCTCGCCGTCCACCACCATGCGCGTGACGAGCGCGCCGCGCGTGGGAATGACCTCCACGCGGCAGCCGCCGTCCTCCAGCGCGTAGGTGTCCAGCCCCGCGATGCCCGGGAACGGTCCGCTCATGGAACTAGAGGGCCCCTTCCTTCGGGTCGCTGTCCATGAACGGGTAGGGGACCTTCACGGGCGGCGCGAAGTTCTCCTTGATGGTGCGCGGGCTGCTCCAGCGGAACAGGTTGATCATCGACCCGGACTTGTCGTTGGTGCCCGAGGCCCGGCTGCCGCCGAAGGGCTGCTGGCCCACCACCGCGCCCGTGGGCTTGTCGTTGATGTAGAAGTTGCCCGCCGCGCTGCGCAGGCCGCTCATCATCTGCTCGATGACCTTGCGGTCGCGCGCGAAGATGGCGCCGGTCAGCGCGTACGCCGCGGACTGGTCGCACTCCTTCAGCGTCTCCTCGAACTTCGCGTCCGGGTAGACGTACACGCCCACGAGCGGCGCGAAGATCTCCTCCGTCATGATGCGGTGGCGCGGGTTCGTGCACTGCACCAGCGTGGGCTGCACGAAGTAGCCCTCGCTCTTGTCCGTGCCGCCGCCCGCGACGAGGGTCGCGTCGCCGCCGGACTTCGCCAGCTCGATGTACGAGGACACCTTCTTGAACGAGCGCTCGTCGATGACCGCGCCCATGAAGTTCCGGAAGTCCGCCACGTCGCCCATCTTGATTTCACCGATGAGCGCCTGGAGGCGGGGCTTCAGCTTGCCCCACAGGGACTCCGGCACGTAGACGCGGCTGGCCGCGCTGCACTTCTGGCCCTGGTACTCGTAGCCGCCGCGCACGATGGCGACCGCGAGCGCCTCCAGGTCGTCCGCCGCGGACGCGTGCGCGAAGATGAAGTCCTTGCCGCCCGTCTCACCCACCAGCCGCGGGTACTGCTTGTAGCGGCCGACGTTCTCTCCCACCGTCTTCCACAGGCTGTTGAACGTGGGCGTGGAGCCGGTGAAGTGGATGCCGCCCAGGTGGGGGCTGGCCAGCACCGGGTTGCCCACCGTGGGGCCGTCGCCGGGCAGCATGTTGATGACGCCGTCGGGCAGGCCCGCCTCGCGCAACAGCTCCAGGCCGTACCACGCGCTCAGCGCCTGCGTGGAGGACGGCTTCCAGAGCACCACGTTGCCCATGATGGCGGGCGACACGCAGAGGTTCAGCGCGATGGAGGTGAAGTTGAACGGCGCGATGGCGAAGACGAACCCGTCCAGCGGCCGGTAGTCCGTCATGTTCCACGTCTGTGGCGAGCTCTCCGGCTGGATGGCCAGGATCTGCTGCGCGAAGTGGACGTTGTAGCGCAGGAAGTCGATGAGCTCGCACGCCGCGTCGATCTCCGCCTGGTGCGCCGTCTTGGACTGGCCCAGCATGGAGGACGCGTTGAGCAGCGGGCGGTAGCGCGTGGTGAGCAGCTCCGCGGCGCGCAGGAAGATGGCCGCTCTCGCGTGGAAGGGCATCCGCGCCCAGTCCTCCTTCACGCTCATGGCGTTCTGGATGGCCTGCTCCACGTGGCCCGCGTCGGCCTCGTGCAGGGTGGCCAGCACGTGCTGGTGCCGGTGCGGCATGCGCACGGTGTCCGTCTTGGCGGACTTCACGTGCTTGCCGCCGATGACGACGGGGATGTCGATGCGCTCCCCGCTCATGCGCTTGAGGGTGGACTGGAGCTCCGCGCG
The DNA here is from genome assembly GCF_046520365.1 of Corallococcus sp. 4LFB. Classification (NCBI taxonomy): domain Bacteria; kingdom Pseudomonadati; phylum Myxococcota; class Myxococcia; order Myxococcales; family Myxococcaceae; genus Corallococcus; species Corallococcus sp. 4LFB. Next base: position 1,109 of record NZ_JBKGHJ010000172.1, on the reverse strand, counting down.
CTCGGGGGTGCCGGGGGCGTAGGAGAGGACGGGCTCGTTCTTGGGAGCCGGGACGCGGGGAATGGCGTTGAGCACGCGAGCACCTCGGGACGTGGGGAAAGAAAGGTGGGCAAGGTATAGCCCTCCCCGTGTCCCAGGTCAGTGTCAGAAGCGTGTGGCGTCCGCGCCGCGACACAGGCGCGGGCCTGGACGGCCGTCCGGCTCAGCCCTCGCCCGCGGCCTTGGCGGTGTCGCCCCGCGTGCGCTGCAGCACGGCATGAAGCTGGGCGATGAGGTACGGCGGCTTCACCGGCTTGACCAGGTACGCGTCCGGCTGGGCTGCCCGGGCTCCAGGTCCGTGCGCGGCGCGTAGCCGCTGACGAACACCACCGGCAGGTGCGCCAGGGCCGGCTCGGCGCGCACGCGGCGGCACAGCTCGTAGCCGTCGATGCCCTCCATGTTCACGTCCGACAGGAGCACGTCCGGCGGCTGCGTCCGCGCGTGCGCGAGCCCCGTCTCCCCATCCGCCGCCACCGTGCAGTCGAACTCACCCGACAAGAGCAGCCGGAGCGTCTCGCGCATGGTCCAGGAGTTCTCCACGATGAGGACCTTGGGCTTCACGGTGCATCGACTCCCGGGGCGGCAACGGCGGACGGCAAGGGGGACCGGCGTGCACAGCATCCCCCCGCCGTGCGCACCGGGCAAGAGGTCCCCCTTCACCCGTGAGAATTCGCGAAAGCCTCCACCTCACGGGTTTGCCCCCAACGCCCTAGGACTCGGGTGGCGGATTCACGAGGCCCCGCCGGGAAACCTCGGAGTCCGGCTCCTCGTCGCCCCGCGCCTCGCGCTCGGGCACCTCTTCGTCCTGCCATTCCCCGCCGCGCTCCACCTCCGCCTCCCAGCGCGTCTCCTCCAGCGGGCTGGGGTTGACGTCCTCCCGGGAGGCGCGCGGGAGCGCTCCCGGGCCAGCTCGGCGGCGCCGCGGTCCAGCGCGTCCTCCAGCTGTCCCCGGTTGCGCGGCTGGAAGTTCTTGGAGTCCTTGTCCGAAGCCATGGTGTCACCTCCGACGGGAAGGTGGGCCGCGCGGGGGCGGGCGGGCAATGACGGCCCGTGCGCGGGCCGCCTGCCCG
>NZ_JBKGHJ010000171.1:0-15591 GCF_046520365.1 Corallococcus sp. 4LFB | reverse complement strand
TGCGGGGCTGGGGGATTCCGGCCACGTTCGCGGCGCTGGCGTTGGTGGGCATGGGCGTGGGACCGGCGGCGAGCAGCTCGCTCCTGGGGCCGCAGTCGCGGGCGCCGTGGCGGTACCGGGGCATCGTGACGAGCACGCTCTATTCGATGCGGCTGTTGGGCGGGTCCCTGGCGGTGGCGGCGCTGTCGCTGGCGCGAGGGCACTTCGCCACCCAGTTCGCCATCGCCGCGGGGCTCACGGCGGTGGCCGCGCTGGGCATGGCGCTGGCGGCGCCGGGCCTGGAGGGCAACGTGCCGCGCGAGGGGTGATCAAACCCGTCCCAGCAGCAATGCCCAGCCCAGCCGCTTCACCGGGGCTCACCCAGCTCCCGCAGGAAGAACCGGCGCACGTCGTCCTGGTAGTACCTGCCTTCGGGGCCGTGTCCCTCGCCGGGCATGATCAACAGGTCGAAGGGCTTGTTCGCCCGCACCAGCGCCTGGGCCATCCGCATCGTCGTGGACAGCGAGGCGTTCACGTCGCTCGTGCCGTGCATCAGCTTGAGCGCCCCCTGGAGCTTGTCCGCCAGGGCTTCGTTGGAGCCCGCCGCGTAGCCCTCGGGGTTCTCCGACAGCAGGCCCATGTTGGGCTCGTTGATGACGGCTTCTTCCGTCAGGGCCCCCGGCGCTCCCGCGTAGCCCGCCTTGAAGAACTCCGGCGCCGTCAGCATGCCCCGCAGCGCGAAGTAGCCTCCCCAGGAGTGGCCGTGGATGCCCACCCGCTCCAGGTCCATGTAGGGCCGGCTGGCGGCCGCCTGCTTCAGCGCCGCGACGTGGTCCGGAATCTCCGTCTGGCCCACGCGGCCGTAGTTCACGTCCTGGAAGGCCTTGCTCCGCCCCGGCGTCCCCCGTGCATCCAGCACCATCGTGATGAACCCGAGCTGTGCCAGCGAATGCGCGATGACGGACTCGTAGGGGCCCACGTAGCTCCAGGGCACCACCGTGGTGAACGGCCCCGCGTAGATGACGTCGATGACCGGGTAGCGCTTCTTCGGGTCGAAGTTCCAGGGCTTGTACAGCACGCCGTACAGGGGCGTGACGCCGTCCGCGGCCTTGACCGTGATTCCCTCCGGCGGCGTGTAGTGCAGCTCCGCCAGGGCGCTCGTGTCCGCCTTCGCGAAGCGGAAGGACGCGCGCCCGTCCGTGGACGCCACGTCCCAGACCCGGGGCTGCTCCCGCGTGGAGTGCCCATCCACGAAGGACCGCGTGGACGGTGACAGCACGGGCCGGTGCATGCCGGGCTCCGGCGACAGCCGCTTCAGCGCCCCGCCCGCAATCGGCGCCCGATACACCAACCGGTCATAGGGCGCCCCGGACTCCGCGGAGGCGAGCACGAAGAAGACGTCCGACTTCGGCGCGATGCCCACCACCGCGTGGACCGGAAACGCGCCCCGGGTCAGCTGGCGCACGAGCCTGCCGGAATAGTCATACAGGTAGACGTGGCGCCAGCCATCGCGCTCGGACATCCAGAGGAAGTGCTGGTTGTCCGGCAGCGGCTTCACCTGCTGGGCCCAGCCGCCCACCACGAAGTCCAGCGCCCCCACGAACGTGTCCTTGCGCTCCTCCCGCAGCACGCGGCGGCGCTTGCCCGTCGCCGGGTCCACCGCCACCAGGTCCAGCCGCTTGCCGTTCCGGGAGAGCTGGAGCACCAGCGCTTCACGGCCGTCCGGACGCCAGCCCGCGAGCCAGTCGTAGCTCTCCGCGGCGTCACCCTGCGCGGGGGCCACCTGCCCCGTCTCCACCGTGACGAAGTGCAGCTCCGAGCGCATCAGCGGCGTGCCCGTCTTGGAGTAGGGGACCCACGTCACCTTCTCCACCGGGGTGGAGTAGTCCACCAGCGGGAGCCGGTGCATGCCCCGCATGTCGTCGCGCCAGACCGCCACGAACCGGCCCTGGGGGGACCACGCCGCTTCCGGCAACCGCCACGGCGCGTCCTCCGTGCCGGTGCGCTCCACGCGGGCGGCGCCCTTCGCGTCCACCACCGCGAACCCCGTGTCCCGCTGCACCGCGACCGCCCCACCGTCCGGTGACAGGACGTTGCCGGGCACGAGCGATAGCGCGACCGGATGCGTGGGCTCCACCGCCACGAGCCGCTTGCCCGTGAGACCCAGCGAGAACGCCCGGCCCTGGACGGCGAAGACGAGGGCCTTCGCGTCGGGGGTGAGCGTGAAGGGCATGACCGGCGGCAACGTCACCGGTTTGCCGAGCAGCTGCGTGAGCTGGGAGCGCAGCGACGCCGCGTCCAGCAGGGGCTGCTGGGTGCGCCGCTGCGCATCCACCAGGACCCAGGTGTCCCGGTAGGGCTCCACCCTGGACCCGTACACGAACCGCTCGCCCTCGGGCAGCCACCGGGGCGGCGTCAGCGTGTCCCGGATGCGGTCCGGCCAGCGGAGCGAGGCCTGCGAGAAGTCGAGCCGCGCCTGGAGCGCGTCGCTGGCCTCCGCTCCCGCCGCCGTCATCCAGGGGACGGCGAGCCCCGCGAGGAGCAGCGCGATGCGCGCACGCGACAGGAGTCCATCACGGCGGGGCAGGGGAGGCGTCATGGGCAGGCTCCAGGAAGGGGTGGATGGGAACGTCACGCCAGGCGGCGGGGGGCAGGGGCGGAGAGCAGCTCCGCCAGCGTCTTCAGTCCCCGCTCCAGCTCCTCGCGGGAGCCGGCCGCGCCCAGTGACACGCGGAGCGCATTGGGCGCATGGCCCGGCCGGGCCGAGAACAGGTGCGCCGGGCCGAGCAGCACGTCGCGCGCGGCGGCTCCTCGACCAGTCCCGTGGCGCGGCGATGCTCGGGAATGGGCATCCACAGGAAGTACGCGCTGGCGTGCGCGACGTAGGGATGGCCCTTCAACACCTTCGCGGCCAGGGACTGGCGGGCCGTGGCTTCGGCCCGGCGCGCGTCGCGGAGGGACTCGGCGGTGCCGTCCGTCACCCATTGCGTGGCCAGCTCATGCAAGAGGGGCGACCCCGACCAGACCGTCGCCGCGGCGGCCTGCTCCAGCGCCAGCCGTGCATGGACCGGCGCCCGGATGTAGCCGACGCGCAGCGCGGGCAGCACGGCCTTGGACAGGCTCGCCAGGTGATACGTGCGCTCGGGGGCCAGGGCGGCCAGGGGCGCGGGCGCCTTCGCCACGAGCGGCGCCAGCGCGCCGTTTTCAATGACGGTGACGTCGAACTCCCGGCAGACCTCGACCAGCGCCTGCCGCCGTTTCAGCGGCATGACGGCCGTGGTCGGGTTGTGGTTCGTGGGCGTGCAGTAGAGCACCCGCGCCTTCGTCCTCCGGCAGGCCTCCGCGAGCGCCTCCGGCACCAGCCCCTCCGCGTCGAGCGCCACCGGGTGCGTGGGCAGCCGGAGCAGCTCCGCCGCGGCGAGGACCCCCGGATAGGTGACGTCCTCCACCAGCAGGCCGCCCGGGGTCGCGAGCAGGGACAAGACCATCAAGGTCGCGTGCTGGGCGCCGCCGCACACGAGGACCTCGTCGCTCGTGGCCGGAACGCCCGCGAGCTCCAACCAGCGAGCCCCCGCCGCCCGCTGGGCGCCAGTGCCCGCGTGCGGCTGATAGCCACTGAGCGCGCCCAGGTCCGCGCGCTCGCCCAGCCGCCGGAGCGCGGCGGCCAGCGCCAGATGTCCCACGTCCCCGGGGACGATGGGCACCGCAGTGGGTCCCAGGTCGATGCGGGTCCGGTCGAGCTGGGGCGAGTAGTGGTCTCCCTCCCGCAGGTCCCGCACGAACGTCCCATTGCCCACCTGGCTCCAGATGAGTCCCCGCCGCTCCGCCTCCGCGTAGGCCCGGGTCACGGTGCCTGGCGAAGTCCCCAGCGTGCTCGCGAGCTCCCGATGCGTGGGCAGCCGGTCCCCCGCGCGCAGCTTCCCCGCGCTGATGTCCGCCGCGAGCGCATCGACGAGCGCCCCATACAGGGGGCCATCGGAGCGTTTCAGGCGCGGCTTCCAATTGGAGCGGGACATGGTCTGGATTGTACCATGACAATATTGGGCTTGTACCAGGGCCCTCGCCGACTTCCGGCCTGACGTCCCTACACTTCCGTGAAGCGCATGCCGGTGGCGCGGGTGCGCTCCAGGGCCGTCTTCAGGTCCTCGGAGACGATGAGGGCGATGGACCAGCCCCAGGTGCGGAAGACCTTGGCGTCGCCCACCTTCGAGGGGTCGATACGCATTCCCGCGACGGAGTAGTACTGGCCTGCCTTCTCGGGCTGTTTGTGCTTGATGGGATCCCAGTGCTCCACTTCCCGGGATGCCTTGTCGTCGATGCAGCGGATCAACCGGGTGGCCACGAGCATGCTGAACTGCTCAGGGCATCCCGGGATGTCCACCGCGAAGAGCTGGACGTCATTGGGTGCAAGCTCCGCGAAGACGGTGGCCAGCTTGACGTGAACGATGGGCGTGCCTCCGAGGCCCGCTTCGGAGTAGTCCAGCGGCTTTCCAGGCTCGTCGATGGGAAATCGGAGGTGGCCTGGGGCATGGATGGACTTCCCCGCGCTGAACATCCATGGGTCTTCGAGCTCTACGGATTGTTCATCCACGGGATCACCCAGATACCAGCGCCCCGGTGCGTAGACGTCTTCTGACAATCGGAAGTAGCGGGCTGTCATGGTCGTGGCTGTCGGTGGCCTTGGGTCAGCAAGCGGTTGAGTTCCGTGCCCTTCGTTCTGGCTTGCTCGGCGAGGATCCTGAGGGCTCCGGTCAAGGCATCACGGCAGGCCTCCACGCTGCGGCAGCCGGAAGTCACCTGCCTCAACCTGTCATGGACGAGTTGGTGGTACTCGGCAGGGTGCGGTCCCCGGTGGCCCGGAACCTCGACGATGTTCTCCGGGTCTTTCAGCTCCATCCCTGCCTTCTTGAAGATGCGCCGGAAGAGCGGGGGCCAAGGACCACCGGTCTTCGCGGACTTCTCATTCCGGATGGTGGCCAGGTGGTGACGCTGGGGCTTGCCGGGCCGTGATGACATCGCGACCGCGTTGGGCGCGAGCGCGATGGTGAAGCCCTCGGCCGTCATGGCCACGGAGCGCACGCCTGCAATCGCCACGTACTGGAGGCCCGCCTGCGTCTCCACCGCGACCGCGGCCTGCGCGGAACCCGGCAGGGTCGGGGCCTTCATCGCGAGTCCCGCCGTGTTGCCTATGGCCGCCGTGGCCAGCATCACGAAGACGCGCGCGGCGTTCCTGCCCAGCACCGCTCCGTAGGCCTCGCCCGCGTCACGCACCTGGAGGAACGTGGTGGCCTGGTCCACGTGGCGCACCAGTGTCACCCAGCCATCGAGGAGGGTCCACACGGTGTCCACGCCCAGGTACGCACAGTGGGACGATCCGCCGGGTGTGCTCCTGGAAGCCGAAGAGGCCGCTGCGCTCCGGCAGGCCGAACAGCTCCCGCGCCTGGCGCATGGGATGGGCGGAGGGCCGCACGTCCCGCGCGAGCGTCCTCACGGCCACCTTGAACTCGTCCTCCTCCAGCCGGGCCTCGGAAGAGGACGCGTCCTCCCGGGGCGTGACGGCGACCCGCTCGCCGTCGTCCGGTTCCAGCCGCACGACGCGCGTCGTCGCGCAGCCCGACACGAGCAGTCCCAGCAGCAATGCCCAGCCCAGCCGCTTCATGCCTGCCTCCCCAGCGCGCTTCAGTCCTCCATCAGCAGGAGGCTCCAGAGCAGCACCTTCTTCTTGCCGGGCGGCCGGTGCAGGCAGCGGAGCGGGCCGTCCTGGGAGGCCACGAACACGATGGCGCCGGAGTGCTGGTTGGCGAAGACGGCCGCGGCGCGGTGGCGCGAGCCGTGCTGGCTGATGGGGTAGTGCGGCCCGGGCCTTCCCTGGAGCGTGCGCGCCTCGAAGACCTGCGGCGGACCGCTGCGCGGGATGGCAATCTGATACCCCGCGCAGAGCACCTCCAGCTCCGGCCCCAGCACCAGCGCGTTGTCCACCGCGGTGAACTGCCCGATGCTCTCCACCAGCGCCTGGAAGTCGCTCTCCGTCGCCTTGTCGTCGTGCTCGGCGGCGGCCTTCTTCAGCTCCGGATCCTCTTCCTCGTCCGCCGCCTTGCCGGCCTCCGCCTGCCACGCGCCGTTGATGAGGTCCGCCCGCGCCTGCACGAAGCGCTGCAACCGCTGACGCAGCAGCGAGCCCTGCTCCGGCGGCAACACGTACTTGCCTCGCGTGCGGAAGCGCTCCATGTCGTGCTGCTTGGGGAGCAGCGCGATGAGCCCGCCGTGGTGCAGCCCGGCCATCTTCCGGATGAGCCCCTGCACCGCGTTGGACACGTACCACTCGCGGTTGCCGCCCATCAGCGGCTGCACCTTCGGCAGGGACTCCACCAGCGTGGCGCAGCTCTCCATCAGCGCCGAGCGCACCGCGCTGTCCTCGTGGAAGAGCAGGTCGTGCAGCGCCACGCGGCGCCCCGGCGGCACCGGCGCGCCCTGCTCGTAGCGGAACACCTCGCGTCCCTGCGTGCTCACCACCAGGTGGCCCGGCGTCGGCGCGTGGAGGATGAAGACGTCCTCCTCGCCCTCGGCGTGGAACTCCGTGTACTCCACCCGGCGCGCCAGCCCCTGGATGCGCAGCTTGCCCTCGCGCGGCCCCACCACCACCGCCGTGCGCGGCAGGTGCGCCGCGGGCGCCAGCTTCACCAGCGCCTCCACGCTGAAGTCGGTGATGCTCGACTTGGGCTCCAGGGGCAGCGTCTCCCACGCCTGCCGCTTGCCCTTCGCGCCGCCGATGTAGACCGTCTCACGCACCGCCTGCAGGCCCTGCAACCCCTGCGCGTGGTAGGCGATGCGCACGCGCGTGGCCTCGCCCTCCTCCCGGCCCAGGCTCGCGAAGAACACCGTGTCCGCCAGGACGACCAGCAGCTTCAGGGTCGGCTCGGCCAGCGGTGTCTTCGCGAACTGGCGCAGCCAGCTGCGCAGGGCTTCTCCGGGGTATTGCAGGCCGGGTTCATCCATCGGGCGCGCAGCATAGTCACGGCCCAGGGCTTCCCGGAGGAAGTCACGCGCGCGCCGCGATGCGGCGTCCGGTTCCCACCGTGAACCCGGCCTGTAGCACCGCCGTCCTCAACGCGTCCCACCCCGGGGCCCGCGCCTCATTCTTCAATGGGCGGCTGGAGCGTGCCGAACCGCTCCAGGCCCTGGTCCAGCGCGGAGCGCACCGCGTGCAGCAGGGCGCCGTCGGACAGCCGGCGCACCAGGACGATGCCGGGGGCCACGTAGGACGGCGCACTGCCCAGCCGCGCCTCCAGCGTCTCCAGGGTGAGCACGGTGAGGACGAAGCGGCGCCCGTCGCGCAGCCGCACCACCAGGTCCCGGGAGCCCTCGAAGTGCAGCGCCGGAGGCTCCGCGATGAGCAGGGAGGCGATCCGCTCATCCTCGGTGTCGATGGACCGCAGGCCTGGGCGTTCGCGCGTCGAGCGTCGCATGGCGGGGAGGATGGTGACCCCCACCCGCGCCTACAACCCGTGCCGCCGGGAGGGGCGCGCCGTCCGACACTCCCTGGCCCCGGGGAACGGGGCTGGCGAGCAAGGAAGGGAGCGACACGCCGGACAAGACGAACGCCCCGGACCGGGTGTATGGCCCAGGCCGCCCATGCCCGCCGAGCCGTCCACCCTGTCCACCTGGGGCCTCCCCGGGATGTTCTTCGTCGCCATGCTCGCGGGCTCCGTGGTGCCGGTGCCCTCCGAGGCGATGCTCGCCGCCCTCATCTACAACGGCACGCCGCCGGTGATGGCCACCGTGGTGGCCACCGTGGGCAACGTGCTCGGGGCGGTGACGCTCTACATCCTGGGGCAGTGGGTGTCGCGCGGCGGTGGCGGGGCCCTGGGCCGCTGGGTGGCGCGCCGCCGGGAGAAGGAAGGCCCCCGCATGGCCCGGGTGGAGGCGAACCTGCGCACCTGGGGGGCTCCCGCCCTGCTCATGGCGTGGCTGCCCATCCTGGGGGACGCGTTCGTGCTCGCGGGCGGCTTCGTGGGCGTGCGCCCCTTGCCCTTCGTCGTCTTCGTCACCCTGGGTAAAGGTCTGCGCTACGCCTTCGTCGCGCTGTCCACCGCGGCCGCGATGTAACAATGTGTAACATTGCGCGTCCCCGCCGGGCGGGATGCGCCGCTCACGCAACGTTTCAAGGAATGTGACGGATAAACGGCGGTGGCGTCGTGTACGCGGAATACTGCGTCCGCGGCGCTGCCGTGACGTCCTTGAACCTCTAGTGCTCCCGGATTCACCGGGAGCAGGGTGAAACATCGTGAGCCTGAAACAAGACCTCTTCCGGCGGCCTGCCGCCTCCTGGCGTACGTGGTCCTTCATGCTGGTCTGCGCGGCGCTCAGCGCGTGCGGTGGTTCCGTGGAGGCGGACGCGGAGGCGGCGGCGCCGGAGCTCGTCGCGCGCGAGGACTCGCTGGCGAACGTGCGGCTGCGCCTGATGGCGGCCAACCTGACCAGCGGCAACGGGCAGGACTACGACCCGGGCCACGGCATCCGCATCCTCCAGGGCACCGACCCCGACGTCGTGATGATCCAGGAGTTCAACTACAAGACGAACTCCGCGGCGGACCTCCGCGCCTTCGTGGACACCACCTTCGGCACGGGCTTCTCCTACTTCCGCGAGGGCGGCGCGCAGATTCCGAACGGCATCATCAGCCGCTACCCCATCATCGCCGCTGGCGAGTGGGATGACACGCAGGTGTCCAACCGCGACTTCGCGTGGGCGCGCATCGACATCCCGGGCTCCAAGGACCTGTGGGCCGTCAGCGTGCACCTGCTGACGAGCGGCTCCAGCGTCCGCAACACGGAGGCCTCCAACCTGGTGAGGTTCATCAACGCCAACGTGCCCGCCAGCGACTACCTGGTGATTGGCGGCGACTTCAACACCGGCAGCCGCGGCGAGGCGTGCTTCAGCACCTTCTCCAGCGTGGTGTCCACGGCGTCGCCGTACCCGGCGGATCGCAACGGCAACACCAACACCAACGCGGGCCGCAGCTCGCCGTACGACCACGTGCTGGTGGACAGCGACCTGCGCGCCTACCAGACGTCGGTGGTGATGGGCTCCAGCACCTTCGCCAACGGCCTGGTGGCGGACACGCGCGTGTACTCGCCCATCTCCGACATCTCCCCGGCTTTGTCGGGCGACAGCGGCGTGTCCGGCATGCAGCACATGGGCGTCATCAAGGACTTCCTCATCCCGGGGGATGGCACCACGTCCTCCTCCGTGACGGTGCTGTCGCCGAACGGTGGCGAGAGCTGGGTGGGCGGCTCGTCGCACACCATCACCTGGTCCTCGTCCGGCGTCACCAACGTGAAGGTGGAGTACTCGCTGAACGGCTCCACCTGGACGACGCTGACCTCCAGCACGGGCGCGTCCGGCGGCAGCGTGGCGTGGACGGTGCCCTCCAGCGCCAGCACCAACGCGTGGGTGCGGGTGAGCGACGCGAGCAACACCGCCATCAGCGACCTGTCCAACGCGGCCTTCGCCATCACCACGGGCGGCTCCGGCGGCACGGGCAACGTGTTCATCAACGAGGTGCTCATCAACGAGCCGGGCTCGGTCGTGAGCGGCGAGTTCGTGGAGCTGGTCAACAGCGGCACCGCGGCGGTGGACCTGAGCGGCTGGACGGTGTCTGACAACACGGGCGTGCGCCACACCTTCGCCAGCGGCACGTCCGTGGCGGCGGGCAAGGCGGTGGTGGTGTTCGGCGGCGCGTCCGGCATCCCGTCCGGCATGACGGGCGCGGTGGCCGCGTCCACGGGCGCGCTGGGCCTGGGCAACAGCGGCGACACCGTCACGCTGAAGAACAGCGCGGGCACGGCGGTGGACACGGCGACCTTCGCCTCGTCGCTCGCGGGCACGGACGGCGTGTCCGCCAACCGCAGCCCGGATGCGTCCGCGTCGGGCAGCTTCGTGCTGCACACGAGCGTGTCCAGCCTGAGCCGCTCGCCCGGCCAGCGCGCCAGCGGCACCGCGTTCTAGTGCTGAACCCCGCTCCTCCGGACATTGCCGGTCCGGAGGCGTGAAATGACGACGGGCCGTCCCAGGGAGCACCCCGGGACGGCCCGAAACCTGTCCGACAGTCGGACTAGTTCCGCGACGCCTCGCGCAGGCGGGGCGGTACGTGGGGCCCGAAGACGGGCGGCTCCTCCGACGGCTCGAACCGGGTGGCGCGCTTCAGCGGCGAGAGGCCCATCCAGCGGTTGAGGGTGGCCTTCGCCTCCGCCTGCTGCTCCGCCGGGAGCTGGCTGATGCGTGAGCCGTGGTTCCCGCCCGGCACCGGGTACAGGTAGGAGTCCTGCGCGTTGCCCAGCACGTAGGCCGCCGCCGTCCACGGGTCATGGCTGCCGTAGATGAACATCAGGCGCTGGCCCTGCGTGGACACCCAGTCCTGGATGTCCGGCATGGCCTGCGGACGGAACACGTACGGGATGCCGGGCGGCGAGTACACCTCACCGGTGTCGGTGTCCGGGAAGTGGATGAGGGCGCCCAGGTGCTTCTCGTAGGGCTGGGGCCAGCCCAGCTCCACCGCGGCCTGGTAGAAGTAGGCCGCGTAGTTCTGGAGGCCCTCGTCCGAGAAGGAGTTCATGCCGACCTGCTGGTCCATCGCGTCGAACAGCTCCTGGTCCGTCGCGGTGGGGTCGGGGATGCTCTGGGCGCAGCGCGACGCGCTGTCGTACTGCCAGAAGGCGAAGTAGGTCTCGATGGCGCCGTGCTCCAGCGCCAGCTCGAAGCCGAGCTGCGAGTACGTCGAGTTCTGGTCCACCGCGTAGTCCTTCAGCAGCTTCAGCATGTTCTCCCGGCGCGAGAGCACCTCGCGCTGGAAGGCCCACAGCCGCTCGCGGCAGGCGGCCTGCGCTTCACCGCCGACGCCGTCCTGGAACGTCACGAAGCGCTCGTCGTTGCGCTTCGCGATGGGCGCCACGTACGCCACGGTGGCGTCCACGTCGTCCGGGTGGAAGCGGCGGAAGAACACCACCGTCTCACCGCCCTTGCTGCTGCCCGTGGACACCCACTTGCCGGTGTAGAGGGGCTTGAGCGCCTGGGTGAGGCGGTGGAAGTCGTCCGCGGACTGGCGGATGGTCAGGTGGCTCCAGTCCGTGGGGGACGGAGTGCTGGACTTGAAGAAGCGATGCTCCACGGAGAGCTGGTTGCCGGACAGCAGCTGCTGGAGCTCCGAGCGGCCGACCGCGGTGGAGATGTTGTAGCCGGTCGTATAGAGCACCATCGGGCGGGTGTCCGCCTTGTGCAGCAGCGTGGCGAACTGCTCGAAGCGCTGGCACTCCGGGTGGGCGTGGTCCGACGGCTGGTTGTATTTCAGGTGGAAGAACCGGTAGCCCGCTGGCACGTTCGCCCCGTTGGGGTTCTCCTGCACCGTGAGGCCCGGGACGGCGCGCAGCCGGACGAGGACGTCCAGCGACGTGTCCTGGAGGACGCCCAGGTCCGGGGGCGTGTCGACCCAGCCGCTCGGGGTGCACGCCGCCGTGCCGCCGTCGGTGCCCGCGTCGGCGTCCGTGCCCGCGTCCACGGTCTGGGTACCGCCGTCGGGACGCGGCTCGTCCGGGTCGTCACCACATGCGACCGGACCGCCCAGCAGGGCGAGCAATGGGACGAGCAATGCCCAACGGGCAGGGCGTGCTGCGGGGGAGGGCTGGGAGAGCAAGAAGGGCTTCATGGGTCCGGGGTCCTTGGGCAGCCGTCGCGCGCCGGGCCTTCCCCTGCGCGCGACGGTGCTCCTGCCCGGATTCCACCCTCAAGGCCTGAGCATGTTCAAGGGGGCCGCCCCGGTGAGGTCCTCCACGCTGTCATGGAGGAGCTGCCCGATGTAGTTGAAGTTGTGCGCCCAGGCGCCCGGGTCCTTCTTGCTCAGCTGGTAGTTGTGGGCTGCCTTCACGAGCGCCGGCGTGAACGGCGCGTACGCATTGGAGGAGACGGACTCCGTGGCGCTGCAGGTGCCGTCCTTGTCCGTGTCCTTGAAGAAGTACGGATTGGCGTCGCCGTTGTAGCAGAGGCCATTGGCTGTCACCCCGCGCATGGCGGTCAGCAGGCGGGCGGCCATTCCCTCCACCTCCGCAGCCAGGGACTCCGCCGTGTTCCCGTCGCCGTCGTAGTCCAGCACGTGGACGACGCGGAGCTGCGCGGCCTCGGTCTGGTCCGCGTGGCACGTCCTGCAGCGCTCGCCCCACACGTCCTGGATGCGGAAGGTGTGGTTGCTCTTGCCGGGGACGTGGCAGCTGGTGCACTGCACGCCGCCCATGTGCGTGAGCCGGCCGGCGTAGGTCTTGTTGGGGTACTCGTAGCCGATGCGGACCTGCGTTCCTTCGCGCGTCCCCGCGGCCGGCAGGTAGTGCACGTTCTGGAAGCGCGGCGTGCCCCCCGCCGCCAGCGCCGTGTCGATGGTGGCCTTGGACGCACGGCCGATGTGGCAGTTGGCGCAGAGGTTGTCCTGGCCCGGCAGGTTCACCGTCTTGCCGTCCGGCAGCCACGTCTGGGCGGGGACGAAGACGTCGTAGTCCGGCTCGAAGTTCTCATGGCACGTGGAGCACTCCAGGCCGTTGGCCGTCTCCGGCACCTGCTGCCCGACGCCGTACTGGACGAAGAAGCGGTAGCCCTGCGCGCCGCTGTGGCAGCGCGAGCAGCTGGCCTGGACGGTCTCGCTGGTGTCCCAGTTGCGCGCCGCCTTGCTGGCGCCGTTGAAGTGGCCCGGGTCGTTGCGCACCAGCAGGGACGTGTCGAAGGGGACGCTCAGCCCCTTGTTCATCGCCTGGGTCGAGTCATGCAGCAGCTGGATGATGTACTTCGCGTTGTGCGCGAACGCGCCCGGGTCCACCCGGGAGAGTTGATAGTTGTAGGCCGCCTTCTGCAGGCGCGGCGTCCAGCTGGCGTACGCGTTGGCGGCGGTGGACTCCGCGGGCGCGCACGTCCCGTCCCCGTCGGTGTCCTTGAACCAGTAGGGGTGGGTGTTGCCGTAGCAGAGGGGCTGGGAGCGCTCCGCGCCGTAGCGCTGGATGGCGGCGAGCAGCCGCTCCCGCAGGCCTTGAATCTCGTAGTAGATGCCCTCGGTGCGGTTCTTGTCCCCGTCGTAGTCCTGGTTGCGCGAGGCGATCTGCCGGATGTCCCAGGCCTTGGTGACGTCCGTCGTCCCGGGGTGGCAGGTGGCGCAGGCGTCCCACCGGACGCGCGTGCTGTGCGGCTCATGGCACTCGTTGCACTTGTCGAAGCCAGGCACGTGGCGGAAGCGGGAGTCGTAGGTCTGATCCGCGTACTGGTAGCCGCCCGCGGCCTGGTTGGCGAAGAGCGTCGCGCCCGCGGGGTAGTAATGGATGTTGGTGAAGCCGAGGGCGGGGGAGGTCGTGTCCTCGCCCACCACGCCCGCGTCCGCGACCTGCGCGTCGATGTCCTTCCCCGAGGCGCGTCCCTGGTGGCACACCACGCACCGGGCCTCCGGGCCCAGGCCGGTGACCTTCTTGCCCGAGGGGAAGGTGACGGAGGTCAGGCTGGCGGCGGCGCTGTCGTGGCACGTCTCGCAGCGGACCACCGACTGCGTCGGGGCGGGGGCATCCACCTTGCCCACGTTGGAGCCGTCACCGCCCAGGAAGTCGATGTAGCCCTCGGAGCTGTGGCAGCGCGCGCAGCTGGTGGGGACGAGGCCGTCCTTGTTCCAGTGGGAGAAGGCCTCCGCGGTGGTGTCCGCGTGCGGCGAGCCCGACCACGCGAGGAAGTAGGGCACCTGGCTGGGGTCCACGCCGCCGTCGCTCGTGAGGGCGCCCATCACCACCACCACGTGGCGGGCTTCCAGCTTGGAGCTCGCGCCGGTGACCTTGATCGCGGTCTCCCCCGCGCCCACGCCGGTCACCTGCCCGGCGTCGTCCACGGTGGCGATGGCCGGGTTCTCACTCTCCCATTGATAGCCGTCGTCGGTGGCCTCGCGCGTGGTGGCGGTGAGCTGGAGCGTCTGGCCCACGAGCACCGAGTGCGGACCGTCGGTGACAATCTCCGGGTGGGGTGTCTCCAGTTTGGCGCAGGCACTCAGCGCCAGGGCCAGCAGCAGCGGTCCGACCAGGAGCAACGGGGAGCGTTTCATCGGAGCCTTCCCGGCAAAGAAAGACGTCATGGTTGAGCGCCTCCGGAGATCCACGACAGGAGGGTCTGGTACTCCGGGGTGTCCGCCCCGTAGATGGCCCCGCCGCCGTGGCCCGCGCCGGAGGCCTTGCGCAGCAGCCGGCTGGCGGAGGGATTGGAGGCGTCCGTCAGGGAGCTCGTCGCCGCGTAGTCCGCCTCGGCGTCGCCCGTCAGCAGGAAGGAGGTGGAGCCCGCGGCCCCTCCGCTGCGATGGCAGCTCTGACAGCCGCTGGTGAGGAGCGGATGCACGTCGGCCTCGAAGGAGAGGGCGCCGCCGCCATCCCCGCCGCCGCCATCGACGGGCAGGACACCGGCGTCGGCGGCGACCGGGCCCCGCTCGAAGTCCGCGCAGCCCACGAGCAGCGCGACCGCCGCCGTGAGCACCGCGGCCAGGGGCTGGATGCGGGAATCAGAACTCATACGCCACCACCAGCCGGGTGAAGTCGTCCGGCGTTTCGTCTGTCTTCTCCAGGTTCCAGAACTGGAAGAGGCCAGCGCTCAGGCCGCGCCACCGGGCCATCACGCCCACGTTGTGGCTGGAGCCGTCCTCCCGGGTGAGCGCGTTCCCATCCAGGATGAGTCCCCGCCGGTTCCCGAAGGTGCGCAGTCCCTGCCGGTACTGGAGGTAGAGCCAGTCCGTGGGGTGGTAGCGCAGCTGGAGGTAGCTGGCGAAGTGGAAGTAGTCCGCGCCCGGCCCGCCGTAGCCCTCCGCCTCGCCTCCGGAGACATCCGCGCGCAGCAGCCCGGCGCCCAGGGAGAAGTGCTCCAGCACCGGGAGGCCGCGCGGACGCCACACCGCCACGTCCAGCGCCTGGAGGAACAGGCGGCGCCCGAACCCCAGTGAGTTGTAGTACGGCGAGTACCAGAGGTTGATGGGCCCCCACGAGGCGCCCAGCCTCGCCCCGACGCCCAGGCGGGTGTCCTCCAGCGGTGCCAGGTCCGACTGGAGGTTGAGCACCGCGTCCGCGCGCTTCAGCCGGTAGCCGGAGATGACGTAGGCGTCGCCGGAGAGGGCCAGGGGCCCCAGGCTGCGCTCCACGTTCACCGTGAGGCCTTCCCGCGCGAACACGACGGGGAGCACCCGCTGGTCGAAGCCGGCGAGCCCGCCGTAGCTGTGGTGGAAGAGCGGATCCCCGCCAAAGGGCACCAGCACCTTGCCGCCCTTGGCGAACACCTTCACCGGCCAGGACGCCCCGTTGATCCGGGCGCCCACCTCCCAGAACTGCAGCGACAGGACCTCCAGGGTGAGGGTCACCGGATCTTCCGCGGACTGCCGCGTGAGGAAGAGGAAGTGGTGGTAGCTGCGCAGCGCGCTCTCCCCCTCTGCCTTGAAGGGGTGGTCGTTGTAGTTGACGCGCTCGTAGTTGAGGTCGAAGCGGCCGTTCAGGCTCAGCGAGCCGAGCCCCGGGAAGGTCCCCAGCGGCACCCCGGCGTGCGGGCCGCCCGGGCCGTGCGGGGCCGCGGCG
>NZ_JBKGHJ010000170.1:0-15679 GCF_046520365.1 Corallococcus sp. 4LFB | reverse complement strand
CTGGAGCAGCGCGCCGGACGCCTGGCGCGGCGGCTGCGGGCCCTGGGCGTGGGCCCGGAGGTCCGCGTGGGCCTGTGCGTGGAGCGCAACGCCGACATGGTCGTGGGCATGCTGGGCAATCCTCAAGGCGGGTGGGCGTACGTGCCGCTCGACCCCACGTACCCGCGGGAGCGGCTGGCCTTCCTGCTGGAGGACGCGCGCGGCCCCGCGCTCGTGGCGCACGCGCACCTGGTGCCCGCGCTGCCCGCGCACACCTGCCAGGTGGTGTGCCTGGAGGACGACGGGGAGGCGCTGGGCCCGGCGGCCCCGGACGCGTCGCTCACGCTGGCGCCCCTGCCGGAGAACCTGGCCTACCTCATCTACACGTCGGGCAGCACCGGGCGGCCCAAGGGCGTGGCCATCCCGCACCGCGCGGCGGTGGCCTTCCTGACCTGGGTGCACGGCGTGTTCTCCGCGGAGGAGCTCCAGGGCGTGCTCGCGTGCACGTCGCTCAACTTCGACCTCTCCGTCTTCGAGGTCTTCGCCCCCCTCACCCGGGGAGGCCGCGTCATCCTCGCGCGCAACGCGCTGCACCTGGCGGAGCTGCCCCAGGCGTCGGAGGTGACGCTCGTCAACACCGTGCCCTCCGCCATGGCGCAGCTGTTGCGGCTGGGCGCGCTGCCGCCCTCGGTGCGCACCATCAACCTGGCGGGCGAGGCGCTGCCCGCGTCGCTCGCGCGGCAGGTGTACGACACGCCCACGGTGCAGCGGCTCTACAACCTCTATGGCCCGTCGGAGGACACCACCTACTCCACCTTCGCGCGCGTGCGACCGGGCGAGGTGCCGCCCATCGGCCGGCCGCTGTCCAACACCCGCGCCTACGTGCTGGACGCGGACCTGCGGCCGGTGCCCGTGGGCCAGCCCGGGGCGCTGTACCTCGCGGGCGAGGGCCAGTCGCGCGGCTACCTCCACCGGCCGGACCTCACCGCGGAGCGCTTCCTGCCGGAGCCCTTCGGTCCGCCGGGCTCGCGCATGTACAAGACGGGGGACCGCGTGCGCTACCGCCCCGACGGCGCGCTGGAGTACCTGGGCCGCGTCGACTTCCAGGTGAAGGTGCGCGGCTTCCGCATCGAGCTGGGTGAGGTGGAGGCCGCCGTGCAGGCCGCTCCCGGCGTGCGCGAGGCCGTGGTGCTGGCGCGCGAGGACGTGCCCGGCGACAAGCGACTGGTCGCCTACGTCGTCGCCCGGGACGAGCAGACGCTGGACGCGGCGGCGCTCAAGGACGGACTGCGCCGCACGCTGCCGGAGTACATGGTGCCCGCGGCCTTCGTGGTGCTGGACGCGCTGCCGCTCAACCCCAACGGCAAGGTGGACCGCAAGGCGCTGCCCGCCCCCGTCCTGGAGCGCTCGAGCCCCCGTCCCTACGAAGCCCCCCACACGCCCACGCAGCAGCTGCTCGCGGGCCTCTGGCGGCAGGTGCTGGGCGTGGAGCGCGTGGGGCCTGGGCGACCACTTCTTCGAGCTGGGGGGCCACTCGCTGCTCGCGACGCAGGTGGTGTCGCGGCTGCGCGCGTCGCTGCGCGTGGAGCTGCCGCTGGAGGCCTTCTTCCTTGCGCCCACGCTCCAGGCGCTCGCCGCGCGGGTGGACGCCGCGCGCGACGCGGGGGATGCGACCCCCGCCGTGCCACCGCTGCTGCCGGTGCCCCGGACGGCCGGCTGCCGCTGTCCTTCGCGCAGCAGCGGCTGTGGCTGCTGGACCGGCTGGAGCCCGGCGGCAGCGCGTACACGATTCTCGCGGCGCTGCGCCTCACCGGGCCGCTGCACACCCGGGCGCTGGTGAGGAGCTTCCACGCGCTGCACCAGCGCCATGAGAGCCTGCGCACCGTGTTCCACGAGGACGCGCAGGGCCCGCTGCAGGTCATCCTGCCGGAGCTGCCGCCGGCGCTGGGCTTCGTGGACCTGGGCGGCGTGCCGGAGGCGGAGCGGGAGCGCGAGGCGCTGGCGCTCGCGGCGGCCACGGGGAGTGCCCTTCGACCTGGCCCGGGGGCCGCTGGTGCGCGGTCTGCTCGTGCGGCTGGGAGCGCGGCACCACCTGCTCGTGGTGACGCTGCACCACATCATCTCCGACGGCTGGTCCTCCGCCGTGCTCACCCGCGAGCTGTCGTCCCTCTACGAGGCCTTCAGCGCGGATCAGCCGCCCGTCTTGCCCGCGCTCCCGCTGCAGTACGTGGACTACGCGCTCTGGCAGCGGGCGTGGCTGACGGAGGACGTCCTCGCGTCGCAGCTGGCGTACTGGCGCCGCCAGCTCGCGGGGGCGCCCGCCGCGCTGGAGCTGCCCACCGACCACCCGCGCCCCGCCGCGCAGACCTTCCGGGGCGGGCGCGTGCCGGTGCGGCTGGGCCTGCCGCTGTCGGAGTCGGTGAAGGCGCTGGGCCACCGCGAGGGCGTCACGCCCTTCATGGTGCTGCTCGCCGGCCTCCAGGCGCGTCCTGTCGCGGCTGAGCGGCCAGGAGGAGGTGGTGGTGGGCTCGCCCATCGCGGGCCGTCCGGCGCCGGAGCTGGAGGACATGCTCGGGTGCTTCGTGAACACGCTGGCCCTGCGCACGCGCGTGGACGCGGGCGAGGGCTTCCGCGCGCTGCTTGCCCGCGTGCGCGAGGTGACGCTGGGCGCCTACGCGCACCAGGACGCCCCGTTCGACCGCGTGGTGGAGGCGGCGCGTCCGGCGCGCGAGGCGGGCCGCTCCCCGCTGTTCCAGGTGCTCTTCGTGCTGGAGAACGCGCCCGTGTCCCAGCCCATGGGCCCCGGACTGTCCCTGGGCTTCGTGGACGTGGAGCGCCAGTCCGCCAAGTTCGACCTGACGCTGGCCCTGTGGGAGGAGCCGGAGGCCGGCCTCACTGGCGTGCTGGAGTACAACCGCGACCTCTTCGACCCGGGCACCGCCACGCGCTGGGCCGGCCAGCTGCGAGCCCTGCTGGAGCAGGCGGTCCTCACGCCGGACGCGCCGCTGTCCCGCCTGAGGGCAGGCCTTGCCCCCGCGGAGCTGCTGGTGCCCCTGCAACCCCAGGGGACGCGCCCGCCCTTCTTCTGCGTGCACGCCATTGGCGGCACGGTGTGGGGCTACGCGGAGCTGGCGCGGCAGCTGGGCGAGGACCAGCCCTTCCACGGCCTCCAGGCGCCGGGCCTGGAGAGCGGACAGCCGACGGTGGATTCACTGGAGGACCTGGCCGCGCTCTACGTGGAGGCGATGCGCACGGTGCAGCCCCACGGCCCCTACCGCCTGGGCGGCTGGTCCATGGGCGCCCTCATCGCCTTCGAGATGGCGCGCCAGCTGCTGCGCCAGGGCGAGCAGGTGGAGCGGCTGGTCTTCATCGAGCCCAGCCCCACGTCCTACGCGCGGGGCCTGCGCGTGGACGACCCCACGACGCAGGGCCAGCTCTTCGCCGTGAACCTGGCGCACACCACCGGTCTGCCGCAGACGCTGCCCCCGGACGTGCCGCCAGGTGACTCCCACCGCCTGCTGCGCTACCTGCTGGAGGCCGGACAGCGCACGGGCGTGTTCGGCGCGGAGGTGGGGCTCGCGTGGCTCCAGCGGCGCCAGCGCGTCTTCAACGCCTGCCTCGCCGCGCTCTCCGGCCACGTCCTGGAGCCGCTCGGGGTGCCGGTGTGGCTGCTGCGCGGCACCGACGCCCACGTGGACGAGGGCGGCGACCGCACCCGTGGCTGGGCCGCGCTCACCCCGGACGCGCGGGTGGTGGACGTGCCGGGCACCCACTACTCCGTGCTCCAGTCGCCGCAGGTGGAGGTCCTGGGCCGGGCCCTGGCCCGCGTGCTGGAGTCGCCCTCGGAGGAGTCCTCCAGCCCTGCGGAGGCCGGCACGGAGCGCACCCCCACCGCGGGCCCGCGCCCCTGAGGCGCTCAGGGCCCGGAGGAGTACCGGGCCCGCGCCGAGCGCGTGGAACTCAAGCCACTACGCCCAGGCGGGCTTCTGTCGCGCCCCTCCTGGGAAAGAGGCTGGGCAGGCGCGTGTCTGCTGGAGATGAAAGGCTTCTGCGCCGGCTCGGCGTGCGGCTCATGCGCTCCCCGTCAACGGGGCATGGGTGAACTGGTCTTCCAGTTGGGCGAGTACTTTTCTCCCAGTCCCATAACCACTCAGGACCGCGGCCTCCACTTGGTTGCGCAGATAGCCCGACTCGATCCTTCCACGATGCTACCCGACACTGCCCAAGCATTGAGTGAGAGGTAACTTCAATACTCCCAGGTCTCATGTGCCAGCGGCGCAGCGTTCAAGGTCCGCCGAGCCAGTCGCCACCTAGGCAGGTGTCGGTCCATCAAGGCGTGAAAGCGGTCGTCGTGATTGCGCACGAGCAGATGCAACAACTCATGAACGACGAGGTACTCGAGGCACTGAGGTGGTTTCTTGGCCAGTTCCAAGTTGAGCCAGATGCGGCGAGCCGCCGCGTTGCACGACCCCCACCGAGTCTTCATCTTCTTGATTCCCCACCCGGCGGCTTCCACCCCCAAAGCCACCTGCCACTTTTCGATGAGGGGAGGAACGAGTTCGCGAAGCTGCTCCCGGTACCATTGATGCAGCAGTCGCTCTCGCTGCCGGGACCCCCAGCCGGACCGGGTGTGCAGTTCCAGGATTCTCCGGTTGCGCACCACGATACGCCCTGGTCCTTTCGTCTCCATGACATCCAGACGGTAGCGCCACCCGAGGAAGTAGTGGCTTTCGCCACTGACCATCTCCCGCTCGGACTCGCGCGCCTGTCCATTGAACGCAGCTTGCTGTCGCTTTATCCACCGCAGCTTGCTGATGACGGCGACCCGCACCGCTGCATCGGAGACCAGCAGCGGTGCAGCCACCCGGACCCGGCCGTCTGGAGGGTAGACGCCGAGGTGGAGGTTCTTGATGGGCTTCCGGACGACGGCCACACGCAGGCTGCCCACCGTCAGGACACGGGACTCAGTAGTCATCCTGGTTCTTCACCAACTCCAGCGTCTGCTCCAGACGGGCCTCGTCACCACCGAGGATTGCGCTGATGGCCCTGCGGACCCGCAGCGTCTTCATCCTGTTATCGCGCCATGCGTCCTGCATGCTCATCCGTACCGCCGCATCGACCTTCAGGGCCAGCGCCTCATCATTCCCGAGGTTGTCATAGAGCGCCCGTCGGGCTGGCGTGTCCAGTGACTGCGGGTAATCGACCGTCCTCGGCCCCTGCTTCGCCTGTCGGGTGAGTTCGACGATTTTCGCGAGGTAATCCTGGTAGCTGAGGGCGTCCTGCTTCCGCTGCTCTATGAGTGCGTCGAGCAGTGCGGACATCCGCTCGTAGTACTTCGGGTTGATGGGCGTCTCGTCGACGATGAGCCTGCGGACATTGTTCTCGATGGTCTCTGCGGCGGCCCGCTCCTTCGTCCGGAGGGGCTCGGGTAGGGCCTTAATCGCGTCGGCGCCCCGTTCGACAATGAGCTGAATCAGGGAGAGGTCGTCGAACTTCGAGACCACCTCACTCTCCTCCGCGCGGATGTAAGTATCGATGAGGTGTCGCATCGCGGGCTCGTACTGCTTGAGGTCGATGGCATCACCGCTGTGCAACTTCACCTGGGTGCGCAGATTCTCGTAGAACGTCACCTCGTCCTTGACGGCAGCGGCCTGCTCCCGGGCGTAGCCGGCCTCTTCCATCTCGTTCGCGAGGTTCGCGTAGGCCCGGATGAGCGCCGAGGTGAGCTTGTACAGTGCGAGGCGTTGAGGCTCGTTCGCCCTTAACTGCGCGGCATTGCCTGGCTCTTTGGACGAGAAGTACCGGTAGAAGGCTTGGTCGTCCCGCGGTGGCTCCACGGGCTCACAGAGGGCACGCACAGCCTCCAGTGCCTCGTCGAGCCGTTCCTTCGCCTTGCCGAGACGGTCCTCCAACAGCCCAGCCACGTCCTCCTTGTCGTAGCCGTCGAGCGCCCCCGACGTGTAGTCCGAGACCGCGCCTTCGAGGCTCTTGAACAGGTCCTTGTAGTCGACGATGTCGCCGAACTCCTTATCGTCCCCATCGAGCCTGTTCACGCGGCAGATGGCCTGGAAGAGGCCGTGGTCGCGCATCTGCTTGTCGATGTAGAGGTACGTTGCCGGGGGCGCGTCAAAGCCGGTGAGCAGCTTGTCCACGACGATGAGCAGCTTCATCTGCCCGGGCTCTTCGATGAACTTCTTCTTTACCGCCTTCTCAAACGCCTCAACCTTGTTCACCGCTGTTTCCGGGGGCTCGTTGAACCAGTCGGCGAGCATCTGGCGGTAGACGTTGTACTTCTCCAGGGCGTCGGTGGCGCCTTCACCGCTCTCCTCGCCCTTGATGTCCGCGGTCCTGGGAACGTACGACGTGACGATGGCGCACCTCCCCGCGAGCGGACTCTTGGAGAACAGCTCGTAGAACTTGCACGCCTCGAAGATGCTCCCCGCGACCAGCAGCGCGTTGCCGCGCCCACTCTTGAGCCGGTCGCGCGTCTCCATGTCGAGCAGGATGTCCGCTTTGATTTTCTCCAGCCGGGACTGGCTGGACAGAACCTTCTGCATCGTGCCCCAGCGAGCCTTGAGCTGGGCCTTGGCCAGGGGCGTCAGGCCCTTCGTCTTGCTGTCGAACCACAGGTCGATCTTCGCCTGCGAGGTGATGCTCTGGTCGATGTCCCGCGCCTCGTAGCGCAGGTCGAGCACTACGCCATCCTCCACTGCCTCGTCGAACTTGTAGGTGTGGATGTAGCCGCCGAAGACCTCGATGCTCTTCTTCTTGTCCGCCTTGAGCAACGGAGTGCCGGTGAAGCCGATGAAGACCGCGTCCGGCAGGATGGCCTTCATGGCGTCGTGCAGGTCGCCCGACTGCGTTCGGTGGCACTCGTCCACGAAGACGAACAGCTCGCCCTTGGGCTTGAAGCCCTGAGGCAGCGCCTTCTTGACCTCCTCGACGAAGCCCTTGATGTCTCCGACCTCCTCCCCACCCTCTCTGCGTCCGAATTTGTGGATGAGCGAGCAGAGCAGCCACGGCTTGGTGGCGTTCGCCTGGGCGATGAGGTCGGCGCCTGACTTCGTCCGGTAGATGCCTTCGGACACCCCTTTGAAGACCTTCTCGATCTGCTCATCGAGCTCAGTGCGGTCGGTGATGATGAAGACGCGGGAGTCCTTCACGTTCTCCCGAATCCACTTGGCGAGCCATACCATGGTGAGACTCTTCCCCGAGCCCTGCGTGTGCCAGATGATGCCGCCCTCACCGCGCTTCAGGTGGGTCTGGGCGGCTCGCACGCCGAAGTACTGGTTGTGCCGGCAGAGCTTCTTGATGCCCGCGTCGAAGACCACGAAGTCGTGGATGAGTTCGAGGAAGCGTCCCTTGGAGCAGAGCTGGCGCAGCGCCTTGTCGAGCGGGTTGTCTCCGGGGCCGTCCTCCTTCCAGGTCAGGTAGTACTTCTCCTGGGTCTGGATGGTGCCGTAGCGCAGCCCCTCGGTCTCACTGCCGGCCATGACGTACTGCAGGGTGGAGAAGAAGGGCTGGATGAACTCCTTCTTCTGGTTGTCGAGGTTCTGCCGGATGCCCTCGGCCACGGAGACGGTGGAGCGTTTGAGTTCAATGACGCCGAGCGCGATGCCGTTGACGTAGAGGACGATGTCGGGCCGTTTGCTGTGGCCCTTGAGGTTCGCGGGCTTGACCGTGACTTCCTCGGCAATGGCGAAGCGGTTTTTCTCGGGGTTCTTCCAGTCGATGAGCCAGACTGTCTCGGTCCGCTCACCGACGTCGACCTTCACCTTGATGCCGTAACGGAGCAACTCGTAGACGGCGCGGTTTCGGTCGTACAGGCTGAGGCTCGCGTTGCTCGAGACCTTGACGAACTCGGAGACCGCGCGGCGTACGAGGTCGCCGCCGTCCTCGCGCTCACCGTACCCCTGGTACGCCATGAGGAAGTGCTCAAGTTGCCCCTCGATGATATTGCGGTTGTCGCCTTCGCTGAGGTTGCCGAGGTACTCGTAGCCGAGCTCGTCACAGAATAGGCTGACGACGCGGCGCTGAGTCTTCTTCTCGACTTCCCCGATGGCGCTCATACGAGGCGGGTCCTTCCAGTCAGGAGTTCCTGCATCATTCCCTGCTTGAGAAGCCGGGTCTTTTCACGACGCTGTTCAAGAGCGGCAATCTCGGCATCCATGTCCGAAACAACAGCAGCGATAGCCGACTGCTCTCGCTGGTCGGGGAGGCCTATCTGTAACTTGAAGAGCGCCTCTGTCGGTATGCGTTTTGTTCCATGCGTCGCCTCATTGGTGGTCGCCAACAGCAGTGCCTCATGAGCGATGAGCCACCACAAAACAAAATTGCTGTCGACGCCAGGTTTGACTACCAAGCCCTTTATGTCTTGATTGAAGGCCACAGGCCTCTCCGCCCGCGCGATGGGTGCTGAGTGAGCGAGAATCATGCCTCGTACCACCACGAGAATGGCCCCGGTTGGCAGAAGCCGCGTTCCGTTGCCGATCGCCGAAGGTGCAACATGGTCGATCGAGTCGTGAAGCCGCGAGACTTTCATGTCCTTCGGACTGACCCATGGAATGTCACCAGACCAATATGAGTCGTCCGCCATTGAAGGAGTACCACCACTGAACCATCTGCCTACTGTGCCGAGCGAGACGTGTTCCCATTTGCCGCTGAAGCTTGGCAGGCGGACCTGGCCAGAGAAGAGTTGCTGCATGGCGGCCTGCTTGATGTCACGCTTCTTGGCGATAAGTTTATCCAGCGTGTCGATCAGGACTCCCACATCTGAAAGAGCATCAGCGATAGCGTGCTGTTCAGGTAGCGGCGCACAGGGCACCGTAATTCGACCGAGCACCTCCTGATTGAGCGATGCCATGGTCGTGCCAACAGCATTCTGACGAAGCCACGCCTGCACCTGATGGCGCTGAAATTGAAACGCGAGATACGGCGGGTAGCAACTTACAGAAGGACGAATGCTGATGCCGTCGGAACCAAGGAACCAGCCATTCTGAGATGAGGTAACGAGAGCCGAGCGGTCGACAGCCCCCTTTCTGCCAAATACAATGTCTCCAGTCCTCAGGACGTACTGAGGAAGCCTTTGAAGCACAGCTATAGGGACAAGCGGAGTCTCCTTGGTGATGCGGAAGGTCCCGACGCCAATCTCGCCCACGGAGACCAACGGAACGCCGGAACGCCCCGAATACTCACCTGCTTTCAGAAGCGTTCCGAAGGGGCCAGTCTTGATTGTGCCCAACTCACGAACAGATTTTATATCCCATTCCGGAGGAAGAGGCTCAATCCCGGCATGTTTGCTTTCGGCCTTCAACTCCATGCTGCCCCCATTTTCTTGAGATGCACGTCCACCCGTGCCGAAAAGTCTTCCACCTCCTTGGCTAGTGTTGGTAGCGGAGTGACATAACGTTCAGAAAGCTCGCGAACGCGCCTCGCGAGCATATGTGACATTCGATCAATCTCGTCTTGCACAGATGCCGCAAGCAAGGCCAACCACTTGTCGTCGATCACGAGGATCTTGATCTCGTCCTTGGTCAGCTTGCCATACTTCGACACGGCCTTCTCGGCGAGTGCTACCTGCTCAGCCCTGGCTTGGCCGCTGATAGCCGCTTCCTTCTCGACGAGGGCCAAGTACCCAGCGAGTATCTTGCGCTCGTCAGCAGCGTCATCGTCATTTTGAATGTCCCTGAGACGGGCAGATGCCGAGACCTTGGTCAGCTTGTCCTTGTCATTCTTAGCTTCAGCGAGCAGCCCGTCCTCGCCACCGTGCTCCTCGGCCAGTTCCTCCATCGCCTGGATAACGGCAGCAGCTTCGGACTCCAGTTTCTCGATCGCAGCCTGCTCCTCGGCGAAGTAGCGGGCAGTGAGCAGTGAGACCGGAATCAGTTCCGCCTTGAGCCTCTGCCTCCCGATCTCGAAGTCAGGCTTGTCCTTGGACTTCTTGTCCTTGTCGTCGCTCAGCGGCCGCAGCTTGGCCGCCTCCTTCCAGCCATCACTCGCAATCAGGTAGACGTCGTCTTGCATGGTCTCGGCCCAGTAGTCCAAGAGGTGCTGGTAGACATCATAGGAGTCGAGCAGCTTCGCCTCCTGAAAGGTGGCGAGAAGCCCCTCGGAGAGTTCTTCAATGAGAACCTTGGGTTTTTCTCCCTTGGCAATGAAACGCAGGCGCTGCGCAGCCTCGCCGCGCCACCTGGCGAAGAGCTTCTGTGTCTGGGCGCTCCAGGCCGTGAACTCAGCGTGTCCGAAGATGGTAGGCTTGATATCCGCGACGGCGACTTTGAGATCGGAGTAGCCCGGGCGGCCGGCCTTCTGGAACAGCGCCTCGCGCACGCCGGGAAAGACCTTCCAGTACCGGTCGAGAGCATCAAGGTCCCGGTCCGGAATACCACCTTGCAGATGTGCATCGATGTCCTGGAGGTCCTCCGGCTCGCTCGAGTCGATGTAGCGCGGGAGGTTGAGGTTGTAGTCGTTCTTCGGGTCGGCGATTTCGGCGAGTGGGACCATCCGCGAGTAGCGGGGCAGGTCGACCTGCCGGGTGAACGCATCGACGATCTTGTGGATGTCCTGCGCTCGCAGACGGTTCTTGTTGCCGTCCTTGATGAAGCCCTTAGAGGCATCCACCATGAAGATGCCCATGCGGGTGGCGGCGCCCTCCTTGTCGAGCACCAGGATGCAGGCCGGAATGCCAGTGCCATAGAAGAGGTTCGCCGGCAGGCCGATGATGCCCTTGAGGTAGCCGCGCTTGACGAGTTCGCGGCGAATCGTGGCCTCGGCCCCTCCCCGGAAGAGCACGCCGTGCGGGAGAATCACCGCGCCCTTCCCGGTGCTCTTGAGGCAGGCCAGGATGTGGAGCAGGAAGGCGTAGTCACCGTTCTTCTGAGGCGGAATGCCGAGGGCAAATCGGCCATAGGGGTCGTTCGCCGGGTCGAAGCCGTTGGTCCAGGCCTTGGTGGAGAAGGGCGGGTTGGCGACGACGAAGTCGAAGGTCTTGAGCGCGCCGGTCTTCGGGTCCTTGAAATGCGGCGCGGACAGCGTGTTGTCCTGCCAGACCACGCCAGTGGCGCAGTCATGCAGAATGAGGTTCATGCGAGCCAGCGCCCGGGTGGCGTTGTCCATCTCCTGGCCATAGAGCGCAAGGTCTAGGCCGGCGGCGCTCTTCGCCTCGTCGTGGGCCTTGATGAGCAGGGAGCCCGAACCGCAGGTGGGGTCATGGATGGTCTGGCCGGGGTTGCTGGCACTCCCGAGGCCAATGACCTTGGCCATGATGCGAGAGACCTCAGCCGGCGTGTAGAACTGGCCCTTGCTCTTGCCACTCTCGGTGGCGAAGTGGCGCATGAGGAACTCGTAGGCGTCGCCGAGCAGGTCGTCGCCCTCGGCGCGGTTGTTCCGGAAGTCGAGGGCGGGGTTCTCGAAGATGGCGATCAGGTTCGACAACCTGTCCACCATGTCCCTCCCCTTGCCCAGCTTGTCGGAGTCGTTCCAGTCGGCGACGTCGATGACCCCCTTGAGGTCATTCTTCGCGGCAAGCTTCGAAATGATTTGATTCATCTTGTCGCCAATCTCCTTGTCGCCCTTGAGTGCGACTAGGTCGGCGAAGCTGCCGCCCTTGGGAACCTCGATGTCGTAGTCCTTTTGGCTTGCGGCCTTGTCCGAGACGTACTTCACGAACAGAAGCACGAGGACGTAGTCCTTGTACTGCGACGCATCCATTCCGCCGCGCAGTTCGTCACAGGACTTCCAGAGGGAGGAGTAGAGTTCGGACTTCTTGACGGGCATCGGAGACAGATCCTCGACGACTCAGGAGACGCAGCCCCGGACACCGCAAGATGGCGCCACCGGGAGCTGCTGGCCTTGAAGGAAACGGCCCCCGCTCGCAGTGGCGCCTCGGACCAGTGTCGGGCGGCGGGATGCTAGGTGAGGTGCCAGGCAGGGACAACGCAGTTGGTGGCCCGTCCCGCCTCGGACCGAGGCCGGCGTGGGTCACTCAATGCCCACCGCGTCGACCGTTCCGGGTGGCCTGGAAAACGTGGGCGCGGAGTGAGGGTCCTCCCCGCCGCGCGGTGCGCGTGGTGCGTTGGGGGCTCACACGTCATTCGCTTCGTCAGAGGTCTCCATACTGAAGCCTCGACGCCGAATTAGGCTGACAGGTCCAGGCACTGGGCCGAGGTCATCATGACGCTCAGCTACACCGTCTCCGGCGGCGAGGAGGCCGCCCGGGCGATGAGCGAGAACGCTGGGGTGAAGGAGGAGATGCGGGCCTACTTCAACGAGCTGTCCGAGCAGCGGCGGCGCGAGCTGAAGGACGACCTCCTCACCCGGCTGGTGGAGGCCGAGGTGGACGGGGAGCGGCTGACCGCGAACGAGTTCCTGGGCTTCTTCCAGCTCCTGCCTGGGTACGGTGCTCTCACGCCTGGCGGCACGGGCGGCCTTGGCGGATCTGCTGGAGCGGTTGAAAGGCGTCCAGCTCGCGAGCACCGAGCCGTGGGTTCCGTGCAAGGCGCTCAACGTGCTGGGCCCCGCGCGGCTCCCCCAGCGCTTCGAGCCCGTCAGGCGGGTTGTCTCGGGAGCCTGAGGGGCCGGGGTCCGCGTTTCTCCAGCGAGGGGCCGACGGGAGACGGAGCCATGGTCCCGGGGGGCGTCGTGGACGCGGGCTGACGGCTTGCGTCCGCGATGGCCTTGCGCAGCCACGCATGCGCGGGGTCGTGCTGCATGCGCTCGTGCCAGAGCTGGCTCACGGTGAAGCTCGCGAGCTCCAGGGGAGGACGCAGCAGCCTCAAGCGGAACGCGGGCGCCATCAGGAGCGACATGCGTTCCGGAGCGATGAGCAGCAGGTCCGTCTGCGCCACCATGAAGAGGGCCAGGAAGAAGTGCGGCACCGCCACCCGCACCTCGCGGGACCGGCCCAGGCGTGCGAGCGCGTCGTCCACTATGCTGCCCTGCCTCCCCAGGGGCGACACGCTGATGTGCCCGTGCTCCAGGTAGCGCCCGAGCGTCATCCGTCCCCGCGTGATGGGATGGCCCTCCCGGGCGAGGCAGATGAACCGCTCCTGGAAGAGGGCCTGGACGCGGAAGGCCGCGGGCATGTCCCCGAAGACGCCGAGCGCCACGTCCAGGCTGCCCCGCTCCAGCGCCTCCTCCATCCCTTCGCCGGGTCCGCGCACGCGCACGGACACGCCGGACGCCACGTGGGTGAGCTCCCGCATCAGCGGGGGAAGCACCACCATGCCGGCCAGGTCCGCCGACGACAGCCAGAAGGTGCGCTGCGCCGTGGCCGGGTCGAACCTGCGCGCGCCGTGCAGCGCGCCCCGGAGCTGCTCCAGGGCTGAGCGGAGCACGGGCGCCAGGGACTCCGCGAGGGGCGTGGGCACCATGCGCCCGTTCGTGGGGATGACCAGAGGGTCTCCCAGCCGGTGGCGCAGCCGGGCTAGCGCGTGGCTCACCGCGGACTGGCTCACGCCCAGCCGGGTCGCGGCGGCGCGGTTGCTGCCCTCGGAGAGGACGGCATCCAGGAAGACGAAGAGGTTGAGGTCGCGGACGTCGATGTGAAGGTTGTTCATTGCAGGAGTGACGACGTTTCAGTCTGTTCAATCACATCCCGAGGCTACCTTTCGCGTGTCCCCAAGCCCAGGAGTCACCATGAAGGGTCTTTCTTTCGCCGCCATCGCCACGCTGTGCCTCGCCACCCAGGCCTTCGCGGCCGAGCCCCCCAGCATCGTGGGCCACTGGAAGTCCACGCAGTGCGAGGTCCGGCCGGGTGGGGGCGACCAGAAGTACTACGTGAAGCGAGACTTCACGTATTCCAGGTCGGACTCGAAGGCGGTCATCACCTTCTACCTGGACGCCACGTGCAACGAGGCCCAGAAGCTGTCCCGCGTGGTCATCACCGGCCCGTACGTCGTGCGCTCGCAGCCGGTCACCACGGCGGGCGCGACCCAGGGCGCGTCGCCCGCGCACTTCATCTTCTCGACGCTGAAGATCACGCCCCTGGCGGACGGCTTCGCGCAGTACCTCAACACCGCGGCCCCCGGGACGTGCGGCACCCAGAAGTGGGCGGTGGGCAAGGAGCAGGACGTCACCAGCACCAACGGCTGTTCCGCGGTCTTCTCCTTCAACACCTGCCCCTGGGAGCAGGACGTCGTGAAGGTCGTGGGGGATGAGCTGTTCTTCGGAGCCCGGCCGGCCAGCGGCGGCTGCAACCCCGACGCCACCCACCTGCCGACCGAGCTCCAGGTGGCGCTCAAGCGCGCCCCCTCCCACTGACCGGCCCGTCCAGCTTCCGACGGCGCTGCTTCAGCGCAAGCCGTCCAGCATCGCGGCCAGCTTCTGGGGCTGGGACGCGAAGGGCGAGTGTGACGACTCCAAGGTCCGGGGCTCGGGGCGCGTCACGGGAGCAGGGGCGGTGTTCATGGCATCACGACGGTTCATGGGGTGCTTGTTCAGTGGGGGAGGGTGGGGCGCGTTCGCGTGACGGTGCATGGCCGGCGGGCCTGACAGCGCCTCCAGGCAGGCTCCGCGAAGGCCCTGACGGGATGCGCGGGCCCGGTCCACGGTGCACCCCCAGGGCCCAAGAGGGCTCCTGTCCTTCCGATGCTCGGACGGCTTCGAGTGACCGGTTCTTGTTGTCGTGAACGCTCGGGCGCATGCTGAAAAGGCGGAAACGCGAGCGCCAGAATGCGAGGGAAAGCCGATGGTCCTCCGGCCTAGACTTCGGTGAACTTCGTCCCGGAGGCGCCCATGCGCTCTAGCGCATCGCGGATCTCTTCACGGACGATCAAGGCGATGTGCCATCCCCAGGTACGGAACACCTTGAAATCGGCCACCTTCGAGGGGGCAATGCGCAAGCCCCATATATCCCGGTACTGTCCGATCTTCTCAGGGCGCCCATCCTCTGGCGTCCATATCTGGACCTCTTCGCAAGCCTCGTCGTCAATGCAGCGAATCAACCTGTTGGCTACGAGGACGCAGAACGGCTCAGGCTGACCCTCAATCCCCACCGGGAAGAGTTGGACGTCCTCGGGAGCGAGCTGCGCGAAGATGGACGCGACCCTGGGATGTACCACTGGGATAGCGATGCCCCCATAACTAAAGTCCACCGCCATTCCCGGGTTGGTAACGGGAAGCGTCAAGCGGCCCGGGTCGGGAAGGGGTCTTCCATCCGTGAACGCCCACGGGTCGTCCACCTCCCGGCCCTGGAGATCAGCGAGCATTCCGAGCGACCAACGGCCCTTGACGGACATATCGACGGCAAGCTTGAAGTACCGCTTCGGCATGTTGACCATTGTGGCTCTACTAATTGCCCGTCACCAGCCTGTTGAGCTTGGTGCCTGGAGTGGCGATCTCCTGCCCCAACTTGCGGAGTTCTGCTGTCAGCGGCTCGCGGCATTGCTGCATGGTGCGGCATCCCCTGGTTGCCTCAGTTAGACGCTCGAAAATTCGCTCGTGGTACGCCAGCGGATGCGGCCCTTTGTGGCCCTTGACGTGGACGATGTTGGCCGGGTCGTCCAGCGACATGCCCGCCTTGTCGAAAATCTTCTGAAACTCAGGCGACCACGGGCCGTCATTGTTCGTGGACTTCCACCACTTGTTCGTAGCGATGTGGTGGTCGTGCCCCTCCGCGTTCACCGGGGCGGCAGCCGTGCCCCCCATGGCCCGTGCCGTCATGGCCACCGCATCGGGGGCGAGTGCCACCGTGACGGCCTCG
>NZ_JBKGHJ010000016.1:0-40874 GCF_046520365.1 Corallococcus sp. 4LFB | reverse complement strand
CGCCGAGGGCTTCTGGCTCCGCGATTTGTTAGAGAACTTCTGGCGACCTACTTAGACCCGTGCGGCCCCGGAACGAATCCACGTCGGGCCGCATGGAGAACCCCATGTCTTCCCCCAAGAACGTGGCCCTGGTCGTCGGGGCCCAAGGAATCGCCGGCCTCAACCTCATCGAGCATCTGGAGGCGCTCGGAGGTTGGGAGATCATCGGGCTGTCGCGTCGCGGAGGCGCGCCCCGGGAGGGCGTTCGCTACATCCCGGTGGACCTGCTCGACGCGAACGACAGCCGCAAGAAGCTGGGCGAACTGACGCAGGTGACGCACATCTTCTACGCCGCCTTCCAGGACCGGCCGACGGCCGCGGAGCTGGTGGCGCCCAACGTGGCCATGCTCGTCAACGTGGTGGACGCGGTGGAACCCGTCGCCAGGAACCTCCAGCACATCAACCTGATGCAGGGCTACAAGGTCTACGGCGCTCACCTGGGCCCGTTCAAGACGCCCGCCCGGGAGACGGACGCGCCGCACATGCCTCCCGAATTCAACGTGGAGCAGCAGGACTTCCTGGAGCGGCGCCAGCAGGGCAAGGCGTGGACGTGGTCCGCGCTCCGCCCCTCCATCGTGGTCGGCTACGCGATGGGCACGCCGATGAACCTGGGGCTCGCCATCTCGGTGTACGCGTCCATGTCGAAGGAGCTGGGCATCCCGCTGCGCTTCCCCGGGCCGCCGTCCGCGTACGACATCCTCATGGATGTCACGGACGCGCGACTCCTGGCGCACGCCATGCTCTGGGCGGCGACGAGCCCGAAGGCCGCCAACCAGGCCTTCAACATCAACAACGGCGACCAGTTCCGCTGGAGCGACCTGTGGCCGAGGATCGCTCGCATGTTCGACCTGGAGGTCGCCCCTCCCCTGCCCATGTCACTGGTCGACGTCATGGCGGACAAGGCGCCGCTCTGGGACGCGATGGTCGCGAAACACGGGCTCGCTCCCACTCCGTACCAGGACATCAATCCCTGGCGTCATGCCCACGCGGTGTTCTCGACGAACTTCGATTTCCTCGCGGATCCGTCAAAGGCTCGCCGGCACGGGTTCCCGGGGCACATCGAGACGGAAGCGAATTTCCGCGAGGTCTTCGCGGACTACCGCCTCCGCAAGGTCATTCCCTGAGCGCTTCGACGACGAGCGAGCGGAAGTAGCGTGCCCCCGGGTCCGCATCCGTCCGGGTGTGCCAGATGAGCGACTTGGTCATGCGCGGTGAGGGAAACGGCATCTCCACCGTGCGCAGGGGCAGCATGTCGCAGAAGGCTCGGGCGACGCGGCGGGGCACGCCGGCCACCAGGTCGGAGCGGGCCGCCGCCAGCGCCGCCGCGAAGAAGTGCGGGACGGCGAGCCCCA
The DNA here is from genome assembly GCF_046520365.1 of Corallococcus sp. 4LFB. NCBI lineage: Bacteria > Pseudomonadati > Myxococcota > Myxococcia > Myxococcales > Myxococcaceae > Corallococcus > Corallococcus sp. 4LFB. The sequence continues at coordinate 39,483 of NZ_JBKGHJ010000016.1, read as the reverse complement.
CCTCTCGCGTGAGCCCGTGCTCCTTGAGGATGCGGGCATGCTGCTGGGCACCAATGCCCGGGCGCCCCTCCGCGAGGTGCAGGTCGATGTGCTTCGACGTGTTGTAGAGCGCCTTCGTCAGCGTCTTGCCCCGGATGCGCGGATGGTCGCGGCGCACGAGCAGCACGGCGTCATCCGTGTACAGCGGTTCAGCGTGGCACCCCGGTCCCGTGGCCTCCGGTGGGCCCAGCGCCACGTCCACCGAGCCCGTGGTGAGGCCATCCCGCTCGACGAGGTAGTCGATGCTCACGACGCGCAGGAGCGCGGCGGGAAGACGCTTCGCGAACAGCGCCGCGAGCACCGGCACGTCGGAGACACCGTGGTGGTCCGCGCCCGCCAGGGTGAAGGTCCGCGTGCACGTCTCCGGCTTGAAGCCCTGGCCCCCCTCCAGCGCCAACTGGAGCTGGCCCACGGCGGACGCGATGAAGGGCCGCAGCTCTTCACACCGCGGCGTCGGCACCAGCCCTCGTCCGCTGCGCACCACCAGCGGGTCTCCCAGCACGTCGCGCAACCGGGCCAGCGCGTTGCTCACCGCCGACTGCGTGACGTGAAGCTCGCGCGCCGCACCGGTCGCGCTGCCGGACTCCAGCACTGCGTGCAGCACGAGGAACAGGTTGAGGTCGAGGGCGGAGAGATTCACGGCCGTGATTCTAACCATCATGGACCATCACTGGTGGAGATGGCCTTCAGGGCCGTAATCAGGGGACAGAAAGCGAGGTCCCCATGTCTTCAGCTACCGAAGCCGCCGCCATCCGGGAGCGCATGCAGCACCTATACGAATGTTGGAACCAGGGTGACGCCCAGGCCTACGCAGCCTGCTTCACGGAGGACGTGGACTACGTCGCCTTCGACGGCAGCCACCTCCAGGGACGGCAGGCCAACGCGGAGGCCCACCAGGCCCTCTTCGACGGTGTCCTGCGCGGCTCCACGCTCGACGGTGAGGTGAAGTCCCTGCGCTTCCTCGCGCCGGACGTGGCGCTCATCCACACCGAAGGCGTCGTCAAGCTGCGCTGGCAGCGCAAGGCCCCCAAGGGACGGCGCTCCATCCAGACCACCGTCGCCGTGAAGCGTGACGGCGTCTGGTCCTTCGCCGCATTCCAGAACACTCGCATCCAGCCGCCCAACGCCTTCGCGCGCCTGATGCTGCGGCTGATGACGCCGAAGCGCTCAGCCGCGCGGTGACACGAGCAGCAGGGACAGGATCTCCCCCGCCACCGCGCGCTTGCTGCCCTGCAGCACGCGGTCGGGACCCGTGCGCGAAATCACCGTCACGCGGTTCGTGTCCGTGCCGAACCCCGCGCCCTCGGCGGTGACGTCGTTGGCGACGATGGCGTCCAGCCCCTTGCGCTCCAGCTTCTCGCGCGCGTGCTCCACCACCCGCTCCGTCTCCGCCGCGAAGCCCACCAGCACCGGCCGCTTCACCCTACCCGCCACCTTGCGCGACGCCTCCAGCAGCACGTCCGGCGTGCGCACCAGCTTGAGGCTCTCCGGGCCCTCACCCTTCTTCACCTTCTGCGGGGCTCGCGTCTCCGGGCGCCAGTCGCTCACCGCCGCCGTGGCGATGAACGCGTCCGCGGACTCCACGCGCGACAGCACCTCGCGCGCCATGTCCTCCGCGCTCACCACGTCCACTACCTCCAGGCCCGTGCGGTCCACCGCGCCCACCGGGCCCAGCACCACCGTCACCTTCGCGCCCAGCGCTCGCGCCTCGTGCGCCAGCGCCAGGCCCATCTTCCCCGTGGACGGATTGGAGATGAACCGCACCGGATCCAGGTACTCGCGCGTGGGGCCCGCCGTGACCAGCACCGTCCTGCCCGTGAGCGGACCTCCGCCCACCCTGGCCGCCACCGCGGACACGATGGCGCCCACGTCCGCCAGCCGGCCCGAGCCCACGTCGCCGCACGCCAGCATCCCCGCGCCCGGCCCCACCGTGCTGAAGCGCGCCTCCGCCAGCAGCGACGCCACGTTCTCCTGCGTCCGGGCGTTCTCCCACATGGCCACGTTCATCGCGGGCGCCAGCACCACCGGCCCCTTGAAGGCGAGCAGCGACGTCGTCACCGCGTCACCGCCGAAGCCCGCGCGGATCTTCGCGATGAGGTCCGCCGTCGCGGGCGCCACCACGTAGGCTTCACCCCAGCGCGCCAGGTCCAGGTGGCCGAAGTTCCCCTCCTGCGCCGGGTCGAAGTAGTCCGTGAGCGGCGGGTGCCCCACGAGCGCCTGGAAGGTCAGCGGGGTGACGAACTGGCGCGCGGCCTCCGTCATGGCCACCCGCACGTCCGCGCCCGCGCGGCCCAGCTCACGCACCAGCTCGCAGGCCTTGTACGCCGCGATGCCGCCACCCACGCCGACGATGATGCGGCGACCCTTCAATGCCGATGCGTCCATGCGGCTTCCTTACGCGCCAGCCCGCCCGGTCGCAACACGACTACCGCAGGGACACCTCACCCTGGGAGGGAACGTCCACCGCGCGCACCACCGGGCCCGTCCCCGGCATCTCCGCGTGGAAGTAGCCCCACACCAGCGTGTAGCGGCCCGGCCGCAGGCCCTGCACCACCACCCGCTCCGACATGGGCTGGTACACGAGCTGCGCATAGCGCGAGCGCAACAGTTCCGTGGGCGGATTGCCCACCGCGCCCAGCTCTCCCGGCACCACCCACAGCGCCTTGCCCCGCTCCGGCTGGAGCAGCACCGTGACGGACCCCGTCCCCGGCACCGGCCCCAGGTCCAACGTCATGTCCGCGCCCGCCACCTGCACCACCACCGCCGGCTCGCCCACGCCGCCGCGAGGCCCCACCACGAAGCGGTAGCTGCCCGGCGCCAGGTCCGCGCTGTAGCGCCATCCGCGCCGGTGATGAGGGACACCGTCTCGCTGCGGTCCGCGTTGAGCCCCTCCACCTGCGCGCCCGCCGCGGGCTGGCCGTTCGCCAGGTACACCCGGCCCGTCAGGTGCGTCGCGGGCTTGAGGGTCAGCTCCACCTGCGCCGTGCTCCCGCGCGGCACCTCCTGCGTGCCGCTCACCTTGCCCTTGCGCGCGGACACCGTGAAGCGCGGCACGAAGGGAGGACTCGCCAGCGAGAAGGTGCCGTCCGGCCCCGACAGCACCGACCCGTCGCACACGTCGCACGTCACCACCGCGTCCGGCACCGGGCCGCCGGACGCGTCCCGCACGCGGCCGGACACCGACGGCGCCTTCACCAGCACGATGTCGCCCATGTCCGGCGGCGACGACGGGCGGTCCACCACCTGGGGCTCGTACCCCGACGCGTCCACCGCGACGATGAGCCGGTCTCCCGCCGTGGACAGCGGCAATTCGAAGCGTCCATCCGGGCTGTTCACGTCGTGCTCGTCCACGCGGAAGCGGCGCACCGGCTGGCCGGAGTCGTCCACCACGCGGCCCCGGAACGTGGAGCGCTTGCGCATCTTCACCCGCACCGGCGGCCCGCCCGGCTTGGCCATCGGACGTTCCATCACCTCGTAGCTCGCGTGGCGCGCCTCCACCGCGTAGGAGCGGTCCGGCCGCAGCGCGCGGAACTCGAAGTGGCCGCTGGAGTCCGACTGCGTCGGCTCCGTCACGCGCGGCGACACGCTCATCGCCGCGCCCACCACCGGCTGGCCGTCCTCGTCCACCACGTCGCCCGTGAGCTGCGCGCCGGGCTCCAGCTCCACCGTCACCTGCTGCCTCGTCCCGTCCTGCACCGTCACCGACCTGGGCCCGGACTGCAGGTACTCCGGATGCGACGCCATCAACTGGTACGTGCCCGGCGGCAACCCGCGCATGGGCACCACGCCGTCCGGCCCGGAGGGACGGTCGCTGCGGAAGATGTTCTCCGGATCCGCCCACATCACCACGTCCGCGCCCTCCACCCGCCGGCCGCCGCTGGACACCGTCACGTCCGCGCCCGCCTTCGCCTCCAGCGACAGCGTCACGTCCGTCGCGGGCGCCGTCGCCTGCACGCTGCCGCCGCCCCACTCGGAGTGGTGCGCGTGCAGCGTGTAGAGCCCGGGCATGGGCACCTGCGCCATGAAGCGCCCGTCCTCGCCCGCGTTCACCACCTCGCCGGTGGGCTGCACCAGGACGGACACGCCCGCCGCGGGCCGGCCGTACTCGTCGATGACCTGCCCGCGGATGACCGTGGCCTTCGCCAGCTCCAGCTCCAGCGGCGTCTCGCCCTGGGCCACGCGCGCGGGAAGCTGCGCCGCGGTGAAGCCCTCCGCCTGCCCCTCCAGCACGTACTCGCCCGGCGCCAGCGGCCCCAGCTCCGCCAGCGCCCCGGTGGGCACCGCGTCGCGGCGGATGAGGTCGCCCGCCACCGTGCGCAAGAGCAGCTGCGGGTTGGGCACCGGCTGGCCCTCCTCGTCCACCACCGTGACGAGCAGCCGGCCCGCCGCCTCCAGCACCAGCGTCACCTGCGTCACCCGCTGCGACAGCGTGAGCGTCCGGGGCGCGGAGCCGAAGCCCGGCGCCTCCGCCGTCACCACCACCTCGTCCGGGTACAGGCCGTTGAAGCGCACCGGCCCGCCCTGCGCCTCCGTGTGCACCTCGGCGCGTCAGGTGGTCGCCCCGCAGGCGCACCGTCGCCGCCGCGGGCGCCCCGTCGCGCGTCACGCGCACCTCCAGCGTGCGCGACGGCGTCAGCTTCAGGCGCAAGGGCCGCGAGTCCGCCTCCACCTGCTGCGCCACCGCGGGCTGGAAGCCCTCCGCGTCCGCGAGCACGTAGAAGGGCCCCTCTCCCAGGCCCGACAGCATGAAGGCCCCGCCCGCGCCCGCCACGGCCTCGAAGGGCAGCGGCACCTTGCGCGACACCGCCCGCACGCGCGCCCCGGGCCTTGGCTGGCCGGAGTCATCCACCACCGTGCCGGTGATGCTCCGCAGGGGCGGCAGGTACAGCTCCACCGGCTCTCCCGGCGCGGCCCGGGCCCTGAGCGCCACGCCCAGCCCCGCGGAGCGCGCCCAGACGGTGAAGGACACGCCCGACAGGTGCTCGAAGCGGAACCTGCCTTCCGCGTCCGTGCGCACCGTGGCGCGCGCCGTGAGGAAGCCCTGCTGCTGTTCGAAGAAGGCCCGCGTGTGCAGCGCCGTCTCATGCGCCGTGCAGGCCAGCAGCGCCAGGCCGCACTCGTCGCACCGCACGTCCGTCAGCGTCCGCTCCGCCGACGCCGCGAGCGACACCTCCGCGTCCGCCACCGGCCGGCCGTTGCCGTCCAGCACGCGCCCGGTGAGCGTCAGCCCCTGCTGCTCGCCGGACGACACCCCCACGGGGTTGAAGGCGGGCATCCCCTGGCGGATGGAGCTGGCGGAGACGGGCGACACGGGACGCGCGGCCGGAGCGCCCCACCGGGGCCCCAGGACGAGGGCGGTGATGGCCAGCACGGCGGCCACCGCGATGAAGACCCATTTGCGCATGTGTACGCGGCCGGGACCTTACTCGCCGGCCGGCCCCCCAACGACGGTTTCCCCCGGGAAATTCCAGAGCGTCCTGTTGAGGACGCCCCGGGGGCCGGTGGGGGCCCCCACTCAGTCTTCCGCGAACGGCTGGATGGCCTGCGCCACCGCCAGCTCCTGGCGGGCCTCGCTCAACTCCGAGTTGGTGGCGCGAAGCCGGTCGCTCAGCACCTGCACGAAGCTCCAGAGCATCTTCACCGCGAGGATGGCCTCGCGCTTCATCAGCCCCATCAAATCCGAGCGGGCGATGACCATGGTCCGGGTGGGCTCCGTGGCGCGCACGGTGGCCGAGCGGGGCGCGTTGTCGATGAGGCCCATCTCGCCGAAGTGCCCGCCCGAGCGCAGCTCCGCGATCTCCACGCCGTTCTTCTCGATGGCCACCCGGCCCCGGATGACGACGAAGAGCTCCTCGCCCGGCTGCCCCTCCACGACGATCTCCCGGCCCGCCGGGTAGGTGCGCGTGGTGGCGATGGACAGCACCGCCGTCTGCTCCTTGTAGGTGAGGTGGCGGAAGAGCGGGATCTTCCGCAGCGCCTCCATGCGCGACTGCGCCTCGCTCGTCTCCTCGCTGGCGAGCGCCGCGCTGTCACCGGCCACCTTCACCACCACGGCGGTGATGTTGTCCTTGCCGCCGCGCTCGTTGGCCATCTCCACGAGCTTGCGCGGCAGGTCCCCGGGCTGCAGCCCCGCGACCAGGGGCAAAATCTCCTCGTCCTCGATGTAGCCGTGCAGGCCGTCCGAACAGAGGAGGAACACGTCGCCGGGCATCAGGTCCACGATGAGCGTGTCGACCTGGACGGACTCCTGGATGCCCACCGCGCGGGTGATGACGTTGCGGTACTGCGAGGTGGCGGCCTGCTCCTTGGTGATGGTGCCGGCCTTGAGCTGGGCGGCGACGAGCGTGTGGTCCTCGGTGAGCCGGTGGCACTGCCCGTGCCGCACCAGGTACACGCGGCTGTCGCCCACGTGGCCGATGACGCCCTTGTTGCCGCCCACGGCCAGGCACACGAACGTCGTGCCCATGCCGCGCTTGGACGCGTCCGTCATCGCCGTGCGGTAGATGTCCGCGCACGCGCGCTGCACCGCCACCTCCACCAGCGCGGCGGCGGCGGAGCGGCTGTCCGCCGTGGGGTTCTGCGCCAGGTCCTTGAGCAGGTGCCGGTTGGCCGCGATGTGCTGCTTGACGACCTCCGTGGCCCGCGCGCTGGCGACTTCACCCGCGGCGTGTCCGCCCATGCCATCGGCGACCATGAACAGGCCGAGCGACGCGTCCACCATCATCGCGTCTTCGTTGTGTTGCCGTTTCCGGCCGACATCGGTCAGCCCGAAGGCTTCTGTGGTCAAGGCCACCGCGAACGCTCCATCCGTGCCTAGAGGGTGACTCCGCACGTTACGCAGGCCGCCGAAGACGTGGCAAGGCTTCAGGGATGCAGGCGCACCGCCAGCAGGCGTGCGAAGCCGCCCGCCGTGTAGAAGCTGACCTCCACCTGACCGAAGCGCAGCCGCACCCCGTCCTCCACCGGCGTGGGTTTGCGAGCCAACAACCGGCCCCCGGCCACGTACGAGCCGTTCTTCGAGCCCGCATCCGTCAGCAGAAACCCCGCATCCCCCGCGTCCCGCGAAAACCACGCGTGAAACCGGGACACACTGCCGTCATCCAGGACGACGTCGTTGTTGCTGGTGCGCCCCACGGTGATGCCCCGGCCGAAGGCGTTGCCCTGGGACTTGAGCAGCGGGAAGACGACGGGTTCGTCCTGGCCGAGCGTCGGCGGGCCGGCGTTGGTCACCGTGCGCAGCGGGTAGTCCTCCAGGTCGGCAGGGGGCACCCCGCCCAGGGGAGGCGTGAAGAGGAGGACCGCGGCGGGGAGTCCCCGTTCGAAGTCCTCGCGGTTGCGCAGGAAGCGCGCGACGTGGGCACTGAGCAGCTCGGCCATGGAACGTGAACGGGGACGCGGCGCCCGGCCCGCACCGGCAGGCGGGGCCGCCCTCGCTCACGGAGTGTACCGCGCCTCTACCGCCAATCCGCGAAAAATCCGAGGTTCACGCCACCCACGAAATCACGCGCGAAGCTGCGGTTCTTGAGGCCGAAGGGCTCCGAGTAGCCCAGGGCGAGCCCCACGCCCACGTCCCGCTCCAGCTGGTAGCCAAGCTGGAAGCGGCCCTGGACGGTGCCCGCGGTGCGGCGGTCCGGGGGCTGGGTGGTGAAGTGGGCGCCATAGAAGGTGGGGCCCGCCGTCACCTGGAAGCCCCAGTGGACCTTGCCCGGCAGGTGGTTGCGGTAGCCGAAGCCCGCCTGCACGGTGTGCTCGTAGTAGGAGGACACCGGGAGGAGGAAGCCCTCCAGCGCCGTGTCGGGCAGCGACGCCGCCCACCCCACTCCCCCCTCCAGGACGACGATCCACGCGTCCTTGCGGTCCTGGAAGAGGGTGAGCTCCCACAGCACGCGCACGTTGGGGATGACCGCGCCGTTGTTGAGCTGCGTGCCCAGGAACACGCCCCGGGGCAGCCATGCGGGCGTGGGCGACACGTGGCCCCGCAGGTCATTCTGCACGCGCGACTGCGCGCTGGCGGAGGTGGAGACCAGGGCAAGTGAAATAACCAGCAATGCGCGAGCGAGGTGGAGCATGGGACCCTATCCACCGTGGCAGCGCGCACTTGTCAACGAAGTGTTCCGTTGGCTATGACACGCGGGCCCTCCTGTCCGTCGCGGGGGGTCACCAGGAGCGGAACACCGAATGCCAGTCGTCACGGTCCGGGCCAGCAGCAAGCAGGGTCCGGCGCAGCTCGACACGCTGGTCCGCAAGGTCACGCAGAAGACGTCGGGGCTCCTGGAGGAGAACGACCGGGTGCTGGTCGTCTACGGCGAGGGGCAGGCCAGCCTCTACTACGAGGGCGCGCCCCGTCCCCGCGCAGTGACGCGCCCGGCCTGACGTTCCCGTTGCGCCTCAGTCGTCAGGCCCCAGCCTGCGCGCGCGCTGGAAGAGCGCCGGCGGGTCGCGGTCCACGGCGGCGATGAGGCGGCGTCCCAGCAGCTCGTAGGTCTCCGTCTCGATGGGGCCACGGCCCGGGGCCTCCAGCCCGTCGAAGTTGCCCACGCGGTAGCGCGCCGCGAAGACGAAGTGGAAGTCCGGCGGCGCGAAGAGGTGCTCGGGGTCCCCCGCCGGGTGGACGTCCATGGCCCAGCGCGGCTCGAACGACCGAGGGTGGATGCCGCGCTCCACCTGCTCCATGTGCTCGCGCGTGTAGAGCCCGGTCATCTCCTGGAGCGTCGCGCCGGCCTCGAAGCGGACGTGCGGGTAGAGGCGGTAGCAGGGGTGCCGCGGGTCCAGCGCGTAGAGCCAGCCGCCGGGCGGGGTGAGCACGCGGAACACGGCGAGCATCCGCTCCGCCAGGTCGCGGTAGAGCTCCAGACGGGCGTCGTGCTCCAGGCGGAAGAAGGCGTCGTCGACGACGAAGCGCACACAGTCCCGCTCGGATGACGGCCACGGATGGTCCAGCGCGTGGCGCTCCGCATCGCCCGACAGCGGCATCCAGGCTTCGGGTTCCGGCTTGAGTTGGAGCAAGACCGCGTCCCCCCTTTCCGCGAAACCCCGGGTATGCGCGCAACACGGGAATCGCGCAATCACCTGCCAGGAGGGGTCCGGGGCGCTGCATGGCATCCGACGCCGACCGCGACGGGGGACGGAGGGGGACGTTGGCGGAGGCCACACCGGGTGTCGCGCGGCGGACGGCGAGATTGCGCGGGAGCTCCGCGCGAGGCAGAGACGGTGGGCTGTTTCCGACCCGCCGCTGGAGCGCCGCGATGACCTGGTGGATGTATGCCCTGCTGTCCGCGGTGTTCGCGGCGTTGACCGCGGTGCTGGCGAAGGTGGGTGTGGAGGGAGTGCCCTCCACGCTCGCCACGGCGCTGCGCACCGTCGTGGTGCTCGTCTTCGCGTGGAGCATCGCGCTGGCACGGGGAGAGCAGCACGCCCTGCCCTCGCTCAGCCGCAGGACGCTGCTGTTCCTCACGCTGTCGGGGGTGGCGACGGGCCTGTCGTGGCTGGCCTACTTCCGGGCCCTGCAGCTGGGCCCGGCGTCACGCGTGGCGCCCATCGACAAGCTCAGCCTGGCGCTCACGGTGACGTTCGCGGTGCTCATCCTCAAGGAGCCGATGTCCTGGCGGCTGGGGTTGGGCGTGGCCCTCATCGTCGCGGGCACGCTCTTGACCCTCAAGTAGGACGAGGCCGCTCAAGGCTCACGGCACCTCGACCTCGTCGCCCAGGAACGAGTAGCCGAAGGAGCCCACGCGGGTGCCCTGGCCGGCGTTGACCTCTTCGTACGTGCCCCGCACCACCGTGCCCGAGTAGTCGATGGTGAGCTGGCTGTTCTGGACGCGGCCCTTGCCCAGGCGGAAGTCCAGCCAGAGGTTCTCTCCGAGCTCCGCGGGCACCGGGCATGCGTGGATTTGATCCGGGCGCACGTCGCGCAGGTCCTCGTACTCCACCTCGCCGCCTTCCGCGCCGGGCTCGGTGATGTTCGCGTAGGTGGCGGCGAGGGAGCACTGCAGCTTGTTCATCGTGATGAAGGCGTCATCGTCGTTGTAGACGTTGAAGCCCACATCCAGGTCGCCCTCCGACTGCTTCGCGCCGGTGTCGAGCTGGAGCTCCAGGGTGTACGTCCCCTGGTACTTGCGTTTGATGTCGTCCGCTCCGCAGCCGGTCAGCGCCGTCGCGGCGAGCAGCAGGCCCGCGATGATGGACTTCGGACGGTGGTTCTTGCGTGCGTGTGTCATGGGGTTCCTCTCCAAGGTGGGGTTCTGTTCACGAAGGGCCTTCCCGCCCTCCCCTGTTCCCTGGGTCTCCGAGGCCCATTGGATTGATCAAACAATCCACCCGGTCTGCCTTTCAGAACGGCGTGGGCGACGTGAATGACAGACGCTCACCCGTGCGAGGATGCACGAAGGCCAGCGCCTCGGCATGGAGCATCAGCCGCGCGTCCTCTCGTCCCAGGCGCGCATCCCCGACGATGGGAAGTCCCAGCCCCAGCGGATGCGCCGCATGGATACGCAACGCGTGGGGGAGCTGGGTCGTCGGCACGAACTCCACCCGGGTCCGGGAGGCCTCGCGACGGAGCACCTTCCAGGTGCTCAGGGTCCGCTTGCCGTGGCGTGCGTCCACGCAGCCCTCCAGTGATGCGTGGGCCGTTCCGCGTAGGGGCAGGTCGATGGTGCCGGCGTCTGCTTCCACCTGGCCGTCCAGCCAGGCGATGTGGCGGTGCTCCGCCTCGCGACGGGAGAACTGGCGCTGGAGCGAGGCCCGCGTCGCCGCGTCCCGCGCGATGACCCCGAGGCCGGAGGACTCGGGCTCCAGCTCGTGGAGGAAGCTGGCGGGGGTCAGCTCCGGGAACCGGGCCTGGAGCCGGACGAGCACCGAGTCGCGCGCGGGCCCATGCCGTCCGGGGAGCGTGGGCAGTCCCACGGGCTTGTCGACCACGAGGAGCCACGGATCCTCATGGAGCACGCGCGGCCCGGCGCTGACCGTCGCGGCGGGGGCCGGCAACTCCACCGCCAGGCCTTGCAACATGAACGGCAGCACCGTGCCGCATTTGTTGTCACACGCGGGGTAGTACGCGCCGGACTCCCGGCTGCCCCCCAGCGGCGGTGCGCCCCACCAGAACTCGGCGAGCTCCAGCGGCGTGAGCCCGTGGCGAAAGGCATACGCCAGCAGCTTGGGCGCCGCGCAGTCACCGGCGCCTCCGGGGGGAGGCTTGGGCGCGAACAGCGCGGCCAGGGTCTGGGTTTCGCCGCGGGCATTGGGAATGACATAGCCCTGCGTCACCTGCCGCCACAGGTCACGCGAAAGCTCGGCGCGCACGTGCTCCACTTCCGCCCGGCGCGCTTCCACCTCCCGGAGCGAATGGACGGGGCCCTGCGCTCGCAGGGCCTCGGCTTCCCGGGACAGCGCCGCATGCCGTTGCTCCAGCGCGGCCAGCTCCGCCTCGCCCGCGGGCCAGAACGCGTCGCGGGCCAGGGGCTCGAACAGCGGCGGCACGAAGCCCTCCACGGTCCACGCGCCGCCCAGCATCCCGGAGAACGCGCTCAGGAACCCGACCCGGCCGCCCGGCGCGGCGACCACCAGCACGCCGAACATCTTCCCGCTGTGGGGCCGCCACAAGGCTTCGCGGTACGCGGGGGCCTCCCGCAGCCGCTGCTGAAGGGCCTCCGCCGCCTGGAGTCCCCAGGGGCCGGGAGGCGCCGCGTGGAAGGGGTTCGCCAGCCGCGCGGGCAGGGCTTCAGGCCGTGGCCCCTCGAGGTACGTCAGGGTCCGGATGAGCTCCGCCGCGTCTGTTCGGGTCTTCATCCGGGCCCCATCATCCCCTGAATCCTCTGGCGAAGGGCGGCCTTCCGGGTGAAGCGGCCCCGGACAGAGGGCAAGCTGGAGGCACGGAGCCGGGGCACGGATGACGGGCGAGCAGCCCGGCGTTCACGCTCCGGAGCCAGGGAGGCGTTCATGACGGTCGACGTGGAGCGGGCGCTGGCGGAGGTGTTGCCGGCGGAGGCGGTCATCACGGATCCGGACGTGCTCGCGGCGCACCGGAACGACCAGGCGGAGTGGGCGCCCTCGGGCATGCCGCGTGTGTTGGTGCGGCCCGCGTCCACCGCCGAGGTCCAGGCCGCGCTCCGCGTGGCCACGGCGCTGCGCGTGCCGGTGGTGCCCCGGGGCGCGGGCTCCGGCCTGTCGGGCGGCGCGAACGCGAGCGACGGCTGCATCGTCCTGTCGCTCATGCGGATGAACCGCATCCTGGAGGTGGACCGGCGCGGCATGCTGGCCGTCGTGCAGCCCGGCGCGCTCAACGGCGCGGTGAAGGCCGCCGCAGCGGAACAGGGCCTCTGGTACGCGCCGGATCCCGCGAGCTGGGAGTTCTCCTCCATCGGCGGCAACCTGGCGACCAACGCGGGAGGCCTGTGCTGCGTGAAGTACGGCGTGACGGGTGATGCGGTGCTGGGCCTGGAGGCGGTGCTCGCGGACGGCACCGTGGTGCGCACCGGCGGACGCACGGTGAAGAACGTGGCGGGCTATGACCTGACGCGCCTCTTCGTCGGCTCCGAGGGCACGCTGGGCGTCCTCACCGAGGCGACACTGCGGCTGCGGCCCCGGCCGCCGAAGGCGACGACGCTGGTGGCCGCGTTCCCGACGCTCGTGAGCGCGGGCACCGCCGTCTGCGACCTCATGGAGCGCACGCGCCCTTCCCTGTTGGAGCTGATGGACCGCACCACCGTGCGCGCCGTGGAGGCCTGGAAGCCCATGGGCCTGGACGTCGCAGCCGCGGCCCTGCTCCTGGCGCGCTCCGACGCGGGAGGTCCGCAGGGAGAAGAGGAGCTGGCCCTGATGGTCGCGTCCTGTGAGCGGGCCGGCGCGACCTCCGTGATGAGCACCGCCGACGAAGTCGAGGGCGAGCTCCTCATGGGTGCCCGGCGCTTCGCCTTCCCCGCGCTGGAGCAGCGGGGCGCGACGCTGCTGGACGACGTGGGCGTGCCCGTCGTGCGCATCCCGGAGCTGCTTGCCGAAGTGGAGCGCATCGCGGAGCGGCATGGGGTGCTCATCGGGACGTTCGGGCACGCGGGCGACGGGAACATGCACCCCACCGTGGTCTTCGACCGGAAGGACGCGGCGGCCCTGGCGCGGGCGAAGGAAGCGTTCGACGACATCCTGCGCGCGGCGCTGGCCCTGGGAGGCACCATCACGGGCGAGCACGGGGTGGGTTCCCTCAAGCGCGGCTTCCTGGGCGCGCAGTTGGGGCCGGAGACGCTGCGCCTGCACCAGGCGATCAAGGGCGCGCTCGATCCACTGGGCCTCCTCAACCCCGGCAAGGTGCTGTGATTCCGGCGGGTTGGCGGAGGCGCGCGGGAAAATAAATCCGGTGTCGATCCCGCGGAGGCGCGTTCGTCGCGGTGATGAAGGCGACGTTCACCTCATCCTCTTTCCTCCCTCAGGAGACGCACCATGGGCAGCAAGATCTTCGTCAACCTCCCCGTCGAGTCGCTGGACCGCGCGGTCGGGTTCTTCACGAAGCTGGGCTACACGTTCAACCCCCAGTTCACCGACGCCAACGCCACGTGCATGGTCATCAGCGAGGACATCTACGTGATGTTGTTGGTGAAGCCCTTCTTCAAGACGTTCACCCAGAAGGAGGTCGCGGACGCCACGAAGACGACGGAGGTGCTCATTGCGCTGTCCCAGGAGAACCGCGCCGCCGTGGACGCGCTGATGGAGAAGGCGCTGGCGGCGGGCGCGAAGGAGACCAAGGAGAAGACGGACATGGGCTTCATGTACCAGCGCAGCTTCGCGGACCTGGATGGTCACCAGTGGGAGCCGTTCTGGATGGACTCCGCCGCCGTTCAGCCGCAGCAGTGATTCAGAGAGGGCGCTTCATGCCCTCGTGGCTCGCCACGAACCCCAGCCGCGCGTAGAAGCGCTGGGCTTCGAGGCGACGCTTGTCCGTGGTGAGCTGCATCAAGCCGCAGCCCCGGGCCCTGGCGCGCTCCATGGCGTCCACCATCAGCGCCTCACCGAGGCGCTGTCCCCGCAGGTCCGCGCGCACGCGCACCGCCTCCACCAGCGCCCGCCGCATCCCGCCCCGGCTCAGGCCCGGGATGTACGTGAGCTGGAGCGTGGCCACGACCTGGCCGTCCTGCTCGCCCACGATGAGCTCGTTGTTCGCGTCGGCGGTGATCTCCTGGAACGCAGCATGAACCGCGGGGCCGACCTCCTCGGCGTAGCCGCTGCGCGACTGCGCGATGGCATCGTCCGCGAGCAGCGTGAGGATGGTGGGCAGGTCCTTGGCAGTGGCGTGACGGAAGGTGATGGGGGGCATGCAAGGAGTCTAGCCGCCTTCACAACCGGTGGCCGTCCCGCGTCCTGGAGCATGCGCGCATCCCAGGCCCTCGCGCCGGGGCCCACCTCGCACATGCCGTCCCCGGGGGTTCAGTCACGCTGCCTGCGGTACTTCGTCGGCGTGGTGGCGTAGCGCAGCCGGAACAGCCGCGTGAAGTGGCTCGCATCCCGGAAGCCCCAGCGGGCCGCGACCTCGGCCGTCAGTGCGTCAGGGCAGGTTCGCAAATCGTAGGCGGCCCGCTCCAGGCGGCGCAGGCGGGTGTAGTCCGCCAGCGTCCGCCCGGTGGTTCGCCGCAGGAGGCTGTCGAGATAGCGCCGGCTGACGCCTTGCTCCCGGGAGATGTCGGCGGGCTGTAGCCCCGGGTCCCCGAGTCGCAGCTCGATGCTCGCGAGAGCCCGCTCGACTCTCGCCTGGGTGGCGTCGAGGGCCACGGAGCGGGGGCACAGGCCCACCACCTCCAGAAGGGTGTTGACCGCGGCGGCACACTCCGGGGCGGACAACGCGTGCCCCTCGTGTGCGACCCCCTGGAGTAGCTGCGCGACGATGCGCTCTCCGGCATGGTCCCGCCCGCGCGACACCGCCGTCCGGAGGTCCACCTGGGGGTGGCGCCCTCGCACATGCTCGGCGGGCATCCTGAGGAGAAGCCGGCGGCCGCGCGTCATCGTCAGCTCGAACGGGGCGTCTGAATGAAGCCACGTGAAGGTCCCTGGCTCCAGAACGCATTGACGGCCGACCTGCCGAACCGTCCCGCTGCCTTCCAGCGCCACGAGGAGCTTGAGCGCGCCTTGCTTGCGCTCCGGCTCGCAGCGCACCGCGAAGGGTTCGGGCCGTAGCCAGAGGAGCTCGCTTTCCGCGAGCCTGACGGAACGCTCGATGAGCGCCTCGGGCGGCGCCGCGACCGTGACGTGTTCCATCACAGGCCAGCCGCCGCGTCGGAATGGAACAGGTGCCCGCGCCTCGGCGCGTCAGCTTGGGAGCACTCATTTCGCCGCCCCAGGGAGAAGAAAGAGACATGCAGGCTCCGCGAATCATTCGAGTTCCCATCCTACCGCTCGGCATCATCAACGCCCATCTGGTCGAGGGCGCCGCGGGCTGCGTGCTCGTCGATGCCGGACTTCCGGGTTCGGAGGGCAAGGTTGCACGAGCGCTGGCGAGGATCGGCCGCAGTTGGAAGGACCTCAAGTTGATTGTCGTCACGCACGCCCACGTGGACCACGCAGGGGGTGCCGCCGCGCTGCGCGAGCGCTCCGGTGCTCCCATCGTTGCCCACGCGGCCGAGCGGGCGCATCTGATCGGGCAGGCTCCGATGACCTTCTGCCCGACCGGATGGTTCGGCCGCTTGTTCGTGAAGACGCCGCTCATCCACGAACCCTATACGCCCGCCGACCCGGACATCCTACTCTCGGGTGACGAGACGCTAGACCTGACGCCGTTCGGCGTGGAGGGAATCGTGAAGCACACCGCGGGACACACGGCGGGCTCGCTCTCGGTACAGCTCACCTCGCGCGAGGCGCTGGTGGGAGATCTCCTCGCGTCGGGAGTCCTCCTGGGCGGCATCCTCCGGACACGTCACGCCATCCGGCCCCCTTTCGAGGAGTCACCCGAGGCCGTGGGGGCCGAGCTCGAGCGCCTGGTGGAAGCGGGCATGCAGACCTTCCACATCGGCCACGGCGGCCCGCTTGATGCTCGCGAAGTCCTGCGCCACGCTCACATCTTGCGCCATCTCCAACCCGGCCCAGCGCATCCACAGCGAGCCGCGTAAAGGCGGAGGCGCGCGGAAAAATAGATCCGGTGGCGATCGTGCAGCCGCGGCAGTCATTCAAAGAGAGCGCTTCATGCCCTCATGGCTCGCCATGAATCCCAGACGCGCATGGAAGCGCTGGGCTGTGAGCTGGAGCGTGGCCACGACCTGGCCGTCCTGCTCGCCCACGATGAGCTCGTTGTTCGGGTCGGCGGTGACGACCTCCTCGGCGTAGTCGGTGCGCGACTGCGCGATGGCGTCGTCCGCGAGCAGTTTGAGGATGGTGGGCAGGTCCGTGGCCTGGGTGTGGAGGAGCCGAACCCGGTTGGGCCGTCCTCCTGGCCCTGCCCCTCGAACAGCGCCCCAGTCCGTCTATCGTCAGCTCGCCGTTGCCCGTGACGCGCTGGCGCTGCCCGCGGCCTCCTCGAGCGCCGCTTCCAGCTCGCGCCGGTGCTCGGTGTAGAGCTCCTTCCAGCGGAAGCCCTCGGGCAGCGCTCCCCCATGGCCGACGAAGAGATACACGAACAGGTCCAGCAAGAGTCGCTGGGCTGGCGCGGCGCAATACCTGTGCAGGGCGTGGTGCGCCAGCCCTTCAGCCGACAACAGCTCCCGAGCCACGCGGTTGAGCTCCTCCGCCGTACGACGGACCGCGGAGGGGGCCGCGAGCTTGGGTCTCTCGATGATTTCGGCGGCCATCGAGTCAGGCAACACCTTGCGGGCCGCTGCGCGCAGGAGCGCCTTGTAGGTCCGCCCCCGGATGCGCTGCTCCCAAGGTAGCGAGAGCGCCAGGTCGCGGATCTCCCTGTCCAGGTAGGGCACCCGCACCTCCAGGCCACTCGCCATGGAGCCGAGATCCCACACGCGCAAGTGCCCGTCCGTGAGCTGCCCTTCCAGGAAGAACCGGTAGAAGGCCTCGCACGCGGCGTCGGACTGAGGGGTGACCAGCTTGCGGAGCGTCGCCTTGGTGGAGGCACACTCGTCCGCGGGCACCTCGCCCGTCCGGATCATCCGGTTGTAGTTCTCCGCGCAGGCCTTCACCCAGGGGCCCGGCGTGGCGTGGGTCATGTAGCCCGCGAAGAGCTCGTCGGCCCCATCTCCACACAGCACCGCCTTGACGTGGTGACGGATGTGCGGCGCGGCGGACTCGACGATGGTGGGCTCGGCGGGCCCCTCCAGCGCGCAGATGGAGCGAGGCAAGGTCTCGAGCAGCTCGGCGGCACTGAAGACATACTCGTGATGGGTGGTGCCCAAACGCTCAGCGAGCCGCCTGCTCACATCAAGATCCAGGTGCTCCGCATCATCCGCCAGGCTGAACGTGTGAAGCCGCTGCACGCCCTCTCGCGCCAGCAGCGCGGACAACACGGAGCTGTCCACCCCACCGGAGAGAAAAAGGCCCACCGGGTGATCCGCCACGTGCTGCTGCCGCACCGAGCTTGTCAGCCGCTCTACCAACAGGGCCACCCGCTCCTCCTCGCGCGTGGGCAGGGTGAGCGGGCGTGGCGCGCTGTGGTGGCCAGCGCGCAGCTCGAGCATGCCATCCGGTCGGAGTGAGACCTCGAGCGTGCCTCCGGGCGGGACCTGTCGCACGCTCTTGAAGAGGGTGCGCTCCCCGAGGAGGAAGCGGAAGGTGGCCCACTCGAAGAGGGCGGCACGGTCCAGCTCTCGTGGCAGCGCCGGGTCCACCAGCAGGGCCTTGAGCTCCGAGGCGAACAGGAGCCGGCGGCCCCCATCCACGAGCGCGTAGTACAGCGGCTTGATGCCAAAGGCGTCACGCGCGAGGGTGAGTCGCTCGCCGTCCGACACCGCGAAGGCGAACATGCCCTCGAGGTCCTCCAGGCAGGCCAGCCCCCGCCGCTCCAGGGCGTGGAGAAGCACCTCGGTGTCGCCGCGCGTCCGGAAGGGCTGGCCTTCACGCTCCAGGCCGCGGCGCACCTGCTCGTGATTGTAGAGCTCGCCGTTGAAGACGAGCGTCAGCCCGCCCTCGCCGGACATGGGCTGCGCTCCACCCGCGAAGTCGAGCAAACTCAGCCGCGTGCTGCCCAGGCCCGCATGCCCGACCAGGCAGGTGCCCTGCCCGTCCGGACCCCGGTGCTTGATCCGCTGGGTCATGCGCTCGAGCAGCGCACGATCCGGCCTACCGAAGATGCCAGCAATCCCACACACAGGAGGCTCCTCTTCACGCCTCCGCGTGCGCGGCCGGTCTCTTCTCGGTGAAGATCACGAGGCCCTCGCGATGGAACCTTTCGAGTGCCTCCAGCACGGCGCGTTCCACCTGATCCGCGGAGCGCTCGTGCCGTCGCCGGTAGCCTTCAATCAGCTCCCCCACCGTGCGCTCCCCGTCACATTGCGAGACCAGCTCCGCGGTGAAGGGATTGACCCGGAAGTGGTGCCCGTAGAGGTTGGGCCGCTTGTGGAAGAGCACCGTCGCCTCGCCCCCTGAGCCCTGCCCCGCGCCGAGCACCCCGGGCGGCAAGGCGCTGAAGCGCTCCATCCGCACCCATCTGCTGCGCAGCGGAACCAGGGCCCGAAGCCGCTCGGCGGGGACCTCTGCCTTCATCGACTCCCAGAGGTCCGGGACGTCGAACGGCGGCTGCGCCCCATCCTCGGGGCTGAAGTGGCCCATCCACGCGATCAGCCCCGCCCAGCGGGCAGCCTCCGCCAGGGACGGCTCCACGCCCTGAGCCGAGCCGATCCACCGGCAGAACGCGACCGCGTCGACGAAGGGGTTGGCGTGCACCTCCGGGTGGGCCTCCAGGAAGGCCTGGAGCATCGCGTCGGCACGCTCCCCCAGGACCTCGAGCAGCACGGGCACGGTGCGCCGCAGGGCCTCGGTGCGGTCCGCGGGCACGCCGCGCTCGGCCGCGGTCATGTTCCGCGGCTGCCCCCGGTGCCGGGCGAGGACGTCCTCGAAGAGGCGCGTGTACTCGGCGGCGAGATCCCTCTGCGGCAGCCCCTCCAGCAGCTCCAGGCCGCGCAGGCCGATGGCTCGCGCGCCGGCCGGATCCTCGATGGCCCGGCGCAGCGCCGCCGCCAGGTCGCCATGCACCTTCGGGTCGGGCACCAGGAGCACGTTCTGCCCGGAGACCAGGCGCTCGCGGAACGGCTGCTTGGCGGCGACCTCTCCCGACAGCACCAGGCAGGTGCCGCAGGCGAGCACCTCCTTGGGCACCGTGGGCGCATGGAAGGTGATTGGAAAATCGCGCTCCAGGAAGCACACCGCGCGGCAGGCGCGAATGAAGCGCGCCACCTTCCAGTGGGCGACGAAGGGCAACACCCAGGACTGCTCCGCCAGGCCCTGCTCCTCGATGGCCTTGTGCAAGGGCAGTGTCCTGCGGCCGCGAGTCAGGACCACCAGGTTGAAGCGCAACCCCTCCTTGCGCAGCAGGCCCAGCGCGCTCAGCAAGTCATACGTCCCCTTGACGACGCCCACCTTGCCGTAGATGCCAATCACTGGCAGCGACGGATCCATCGGGCGCGGGTTGTTCACCAGGTGGGGGTGATCACGGACCAGCTCGCTGAGATAGCCATTGAGGTCCAGCGGCTCGACGTCGGGGCTGAAGCACTTGCGGATGAGATCCGGGGGCACGCCGCGGTAGATGTTGTCGGGGTGCACCCCCATGCCCATGAACATCAGGGGGTTGCCGACACAGACGCCCTGCGCGTGCCGGAGGACCTCATGGTACGTGGTGCCCAGGCCGGGCCGGTTCATCAGCCGGCCCAGGTCGCTGCCGGCGTTGCGCACCAGGTACGGCACGCCCGTCCAGGACGAGGCCAGGTGCGCCGCGACGCCATAGGGCTCCAGGTAGTAGCTGAAGATGACCTCGCAGCCGTGGCGGCGGATGACCTCCGTGGCCAGCCCGGCGAGCTTGCCGAGGAACGGATTGCTCTGGGGCACGTGCAGGAAGGCCGGAGAGTGCGCCTCGGTCCGGTGGACGCGCACCCGTCCCTGGCCAAAGGTCGGCTCCAACCAGGAGCGATCATCGGCCGTGAGCATGAGCCGGTAGTCGTCCTCGACCTCGTCCGCGTTGGTCACCACATGGACTTCATGGCCCGCCTCGGCCAGCGCACGGCACATCCAATACGACTGGGCGCTCACGCCCCCCTGGATGGGGGGATACTTCACGATGGCACAGATGCGCACGAGGCTCTCCAGGTGGCGCGCGGGAGCGGATCAGCTCGCCGCCGCGGCGAAGGTGAGGGCATTCAGCTCGTAGAGACGGCGGAGGGCCTCGACGAAGGGCAGCGCCCCCGTCGCGGGCGACAGCAGCGAGGCGAGCTCCGCCGTGGTGCGGGTCCCATCGCACAGCTCCAGCAGGCGTCGTGTCCGCTCGTTGATGGCCAGGTGGCGCACGTTGCGGAAGCCCGGCGCCTTGGTGAAGAGCACCACCGTGGGCTTGCCCGGGGACGCGTCTTCCACGGCCTGGCCCTCGTTGATGCGCCGCACGAGCCCGGTGACGTCACACTCGAAGCGCTCCACCCGGATGTGGGGCCCGGTGACGGGCCGCGCGGCCAGCACCTCCTCGAGGCTCGGAGCGGGACGGCTCTCGTAGGCACGACGGAAGTCCAGCGCGCTCTGGACGGAAACGGCCTTCGACGACAGCTCAAGCTGGACGCGCTCGAAGCGAACGATGTCGGCCAGGGGTGCCCGCAGCTCGGGACGCTGCTCCGCCGTCCGTTCGAGCAGCTGGAGGAACCAGAAGGCATCCCGCACCGTGCGGTTCACGAACTCGGGGGAGTGACGCGGGGCGTACTCGTCCACGAACCGGTGCGCGAGCTCATGCCATAGCTTCCTGGCCTGCAACCACCGGCAGCTCGCTGGCGCCATCTTGCCCACGAGCATGAGCCGCTTGCTCGCCAGATCATGGGCAAACGTGGTGAGCGCCTCCGCCCCCACCGCGACGAGCGCCTCCGTCTGCTCCGGCTGGAGGCCCAGCTCCTCGCCCACGGCCTGGGGGTTGGCCACCAACCGCCGCCCGAGCCCCGCCTCCACCAGCACCCGGGCCAGCGCGGACTGGAACTCCGGCGCGTCCACGGGCAGGGCCTCGGTGGGGCGCTCGGGCCATGCCGGGGCCGCGTCCCTCACCGGCCTGCGGACAGGGACATGGTGGGCGCGGTGGAGGATCTCCTGGGCCCGCTGGAGGTCCTGGAGCATCTCCTGGAACTCTTCGGGGAAGTTCTGGTCGCGCTCGATCAGGATGGCCCGCACCCGCGTGCGTTGCACCAGGTACTCCAGCAGGCTCCAGACTTCGGGGTGCGCGTCCACGCGCTGGCTATGGCTGTCAATCCACTGCCCGGCGCGCCGCTCGCCCCCCGCCAGATGCACCTGGATGACGCGCTCGAGCGGCAGCGCATCCAGGAAGGCATAGGGGTCGTAGCGGTGGTTCTGGGAGTTGATGAAGAGGTTGGCCAGATCCAGCAGCAGCCCACAGTCCGCGTCCGTCACCACCCGGGTGATGAACTCCGCCTCGCCCATGGGGCTCCGGAAGGCGAAGGGATAGGTGATGTTCTCGAGCAGGAACGGGAGGCCGACGATCTCCTGCACCTGCCGCGTCTTGGCGGCACACCGCCGGACACCGGCCTCGGTGAAGGGCAGCGGCGTCAGCTGCCCCAGCTCCATGCCCCCCGCCTGCGTCAGGCACAGGTGATCGCTGGTGAAGGGCGCACGGACGAGCCGGGTGAGCTCGGCCACCTCCTCGCAGTACCCGACGTCCAGCGGCCCCGCGGTGCCAATGGACATCTCCAGCGCATGCGGCACCAGCGGATGCGTGTCCAGCATCGGCAACGCGCGCTCGAAGCTCTCGGGCACGGAGCGCACATACCGGTCGGCGATCAGCTCGAACCAGTCGATGCGATCCATGAACTTCAATTGCTGATCACGCAGCTCGGGGCGGTAGCCAATCCCCACCCCGAGCACGGGCACATCATCCAGCCTGGACAAGGACTCTCCCGGGTGCGCGCACACAGGAAGAGCTTCGCGCCCCTAGCGTGGCGTGCTGTTCACCGCACGGACACCGTGCCTGCTCGCGACTCAGGCGTTCGACGGGGTGCCGCAGAGGCAGGAGCCACACACGCAGCTGAAGCACACGCTGCCGGTGTCCTGAAAGGCATAGGCAGGACCACAGTCCAGCATCTCCAGCTTGAATTCCTCGGTCTCAACCTGCACCTGCGTCTGCGTGTCCTGCATGAGGGCGGCGGCGTTTTCCATGGAGTTCCCCAGCGAGCCAGATTTTGTAGGGTGCTCACGGTATCCAGGCTTCACTGCGAGTGTCAACCCTGACGCACTCCACGGCCCGTGAGGGCTGCCACGGCCGTGTCCACGCCGCTGCGGGAGTTCAGGGTCGCCGCGAGCCTTTGGGCCTGCTCGCGCAGGCGGCCGTCGGTGAGCGCCTGTTGCAGCGCGGAGGCCAGCTGGTGCGCGTCCACGCCGCGCGCGGGCACTGGCGCCGGTGCGATGCCCAGCCGGTGCGCCCGCTCTGCCCAGAAGGGCTGATCAAACGCATGCGGGACCACCACCTGGGGGACTCCGGCGCGCGCGGCGGCCGCCAGCGTGCCCGCGCCGCCGTGATGCACCACGGCCCTGACACGCGCGAAGAGCGGACCATGCGCGGTGTGGCCAATCGCGAGCACCCGTCCGAAAGGCTCCCGCTGAGGGGGGACGGCCTTGCCGGTGAAGTACAAGACACGGCACCCCACGGCCGCGGCGACCTCGTGGACGAGTCGCTCGGTAAGGGCAGGCTGGCTCCCCGAGAGGCTGCCAAAGCCAACATAGACAGGCGGCTCACCGGCCGCGAGGAACGCCTCCACCTCGGCGCTGAGCGGACGCGGGTCCTCGAGCAGCAGCGCGCCTGGCGGCGGCGTCCAGAGCTTCACCCCGTCCAGAGGACCCACGAGCTCGGCATCGGCGGCGAGCAGCACGCGCTCGGGCGCGAAGGCGTAGGCGAGCAGCTCCTCCACGGCCGGCAGTCCATGCCTGGCGTGGAAGCTCCGCAGGGTCTGGAGCAGCACGTCAGGCA
This sequence comes from Corallococcus sp. 4LFB, assembly GCF_046520365.1. NCBI lineage: Bacteria > Pseudomonadati > Myxococcota > Myxococcia > Myxococcales > Myxococcaceae > Corallococcus > Corallococcus sp. 4LFB. The sequence continues at coordinate 16,370 of NZ_JBKGHJ010000016.1, read as the reverse complement.
TGGCGATGGAGCGGCGCCCCCCTGTCAGAAAGACCCCGGGTGCATAGGCGACGGCGAGGTAGGGCACGCCCACGGACTCCGCGGCCGAGCGGATGGCGAAGGACATCCCCGCGCCCACGACGAGGTCCACCCCCCGCGAGAGCGCGGGGAGACGCTCGAGGTGGGTCAGGAACTCCTGCTCGAGGAACGCCTGGACCCCGGATGGCGACGTGCGTCCGGGGGCTCCTGCTGGCTGGCTCCGGAGAAACGCGTCGATGTCCTGGCCAAGAGGCTCGAAGGGCACCGAGAAGGCGGCGGCGTCCGGGGCGTAGAGGGGCCGCGCTGCGAGCAGGGCCTCGTGCCCCGCCGCGCGCAGTCCCAGGGCCAGGGCCAGCATGGGCTGGAAGTCCCCGCGAGAGCCCGGGGCAGCGAGCAGCACGCGCATCTCACGCTCCTTCCGGCTAGAGGGAGAACCTCACGCCCACCCGCTCATGCAGCAGGTGAACGTTCCTGCCGAGCAGCCGCACGTAGGTGTAGGCCGCTCCCAGGTTGAGCGCGAACCATCGGTTGGGGTGCCACTCCACCCCGGCCCAGACTTCCGGGAAGGCGCCCAGGCGCGACTCGAAGTTGGGATCCGACTCGCTGTCGCCGTCGTCATCGAAGTCGAGGTCGAGCGATTGCACGGTGGTGACGAGCGGGAGCCCCAGCAGCTCCCTGCCCGCTCCCGCGGCTCCGAGCTTCAGCCCGGCGCCGAGGTACGGGACCCATCGCTGGCCTGCATCGTCGCGCCAGCGGTAGAGCAGCCCCGGGGTGACGGCCACCTCGGAGAAGGTGGCATCCCCGGAGCCGCCGACGCCCACCTCCAGCGGCAGGCGGAACGCCCACCGGGAACCGAGATCCACCTGGAGCGAGGCCTGGAGGCTGAGGCCCACCGCCGTCCGGCCGCCCGAGAACGCCTGCATGGGCCCCAGCGCGAGGGGCTCCAGGTTGATTCCCGCACCGAAATAGCCCGAGCGCGGCACGTCACCCGCGGTCGCTGTCGAGGCGAGGACGACGACAAGAAGCGGTACGAACGTCATTTCATCTCCAGAAGGACAGAGCGCGCGGCGGTGGGCCGCGATGATGCGATCTCCTGGCCGCGCAGGGAATCTCCTTCATCGATGACCGCCCCCTTCGTCCCGGCTCGTCGATGCACTCCGGGTATGACGGCTTCATCAGGGCCGTGACTTGTTATCGTGCGCGCCCATGAATGAGCCCACGGCCGTTTCGGATCCCCGCATCGGCTCGGTGTTGCAGGAGCGCTACCGCATCATCGAGCGGCTCGCCGCCGGTGGCATGGGCATGGTGTACCGGGGCGAGCGGCTGGAGGTGGGCAAGCCCGTCGCCATCAAGTTCCTCCACGCCTGGGCCGCCGGGGACGAGGAGTTCCGCAGGCGCTTCCAGGTGGAGGCGCGCGCCACGAGCCGCCTCACCCATCCCTGCTGCGTGTCGGTCATCGACTTCGGCGTGGACCAGGGCTCGCCATTCATGGTGATGGACTTCGTCACCGGGGAGACCCTGCGGAGCCTCTTGCGAGACGGTCCGCTGCTCCCGGCGCGGGCCCTGGGCACCGTACGGCAGGTGCTCGCGGGCCTCGCCCATGCCCACGCACAGGGCATCATCCACCGCGACATCAAGCCCGAGAACATCATCGTCACCCACGCGGAGGGGCTCGGGGAGCAGGTGCGCATCCTCGACTTCGGGCTGGCCAAGCTGCGCGACGAGGTGACGGGCCTCACCTCGGGGATGATGCTCGGGACGCCGTCCTACATGGCCCCGGAGCAGATCCACGGTGAGCCGGTGGGCCCGCCCACGGACCTGTACGCCACCGGCGTGCTGCTCTACGAGCTGCTCACCGGGAAGAAGCCCTTCAACGCCACCAGCAACGCGGAGCTGCTGCGCATGCAGCGCGAGGTGACGCCGCCCCGGTTGCGCGACGCCGCCCCTGACGCGGGCTTCTCCGCGGAGCTCGAAGCGACGCTGGCGAAGGCGATGGAGAAGGCCCCGGGGGATCGCTTCCAGTCCGCCACGGAGTTCCTGGCCGCGCTCGAAGGGGCCGGGGCAGGTCCGGCGGTGTCGCCCGTGGCGCCCGTGGCAGGCGATGCTCCGGTGGCGCCGCGCTCCTCCTCGCCCACGCCGTCACGTCCCAGGGAGGAGGTGCTCGCCACCCGGAACGTCCGCGCGCAGCCCCGCGCGACGCCGGTGGGCCTTCAGGCCGAAGCCCGCGCCCCCGGAGCCCCAGCCGGTGGCTCCGACGGAGGCCGTGGCCACGAAGGAGGAGTCCGAGGCCACGGTCCGGTCTGGCCCCCTCACACCCCCGCCCGCCCGGAGCCGCTCGCGCCGGGTGGTGGGCGGGGCGGCGGTGCTCTCCCTGGCCGCGGTGGGCCTTGGCTGGTGGGCGGTGGCGTCAAGGTCCGTGGGCCCGGCGCCCATGTCCTCGGAGCGCCCGTCGCCCAAGGCCCCGGCGGGTGAGGAAGCACGGGTGGAGGCTCCCACGAGCGCCACCGCCTGGCAGCCCGTCGTGGAGCAGCTCCCGGGCATCGACGAGGCCCAGCGGTTGATCAAGGCGCGGCGGCGGGACGCGGCCCTGGCGGCGCTGAAGAAGCTGGCGGCGAAGCACCCGACGAGCGCCTACGTCCGCTACCTGGAGGGGAACGTCGACTTCGACAACCTCCGCTGGGTGGATGGCGTGGCGGCCTACCGGGCGGCGCTGCGCAATGACGCCGCGTACCGCAACGCGCCGGTCGTCATCCAGGACGCCATCCGCTGCCTCGTCAGCGACCGGTTCCACGGCACCTGCGAGGACTTCCTGCGCAAGGACCTGGGTGAGGCCGCGGTGCCCGCGCTGGAGGAGGCGGCCCGCGAGCACCCCATGGCCAGCGTCCGCACCCGGGCCGCGGCGCTGCTCCGCCAGCGTGACCGCGATTCCAAGGAGGGCTCACGCTGAGCCTCCCTGCGACGCGCGAGCCGCTGGAGTCGCCCGCTGAAACAGCCGTCGCAGGCAGTTTGTTTTTATTGATGTGTCCACAGCTTGACGGGAATTGGACGACCTGAGTCTATTCAGGGGATGGCCACTCTTCACGACTTCAAGACGGTCCTGACCGAGCTGCGCGCTGCCCGGAACGCGCTTCCCCCGGAGACGGCGAAGAACTTCCTGGGGTTTGGCGGAAGCAAGATCTACAAGCGCGACGTCGCGAGGGCGCTGGGGCAGGACCTCATTGATATCTGTGCCGACTGCGTGAACGCCCTCGAGGATCGCTCGACGGCCCGGTTCAACTTCAATGACGAGGTCGCCGTCATTGACGCCCTGTTGAACATCCGGATGGTCACCAAGCCGAAGGCCCAGGTTCAACGCCTGCATGCGGCGGCGCTCGTGTTGCGGGGCCATTGCCAGACAACGGCGACCATCAACAGGCCGGATGCGGTTTCGACCCTGAACGACTGGAATGGCGCGAAGGCCATCGATGTCGTCATGGCCGAGCTCAATGGAAACCGGGGGCTGCTGACCGACAGGCAGCTCGCGGGGCGGGCGCAGTTGATCATCAACAACGCCGGCGACCCCGCCAACATCGAGGACGGTGATGGGTGGAACTCCAGCAGGCAGGCGGTCGTCGCGAATCCGCTGGAGCGGGTCCCCGAGGGGAGCCGGGACCTCCTGGCGTTCGCGAAGGAGGCGTCGCTCGACGATGCCCAGATGGGCGCCCTGGCCATCTGCCACGCCACGGCGGCCGGGATGATCAACATCCTGGGCCGCAAGCACGCCACCTACAAGGCGGGAGGCAGGGGCCCCGTCCTTCGCGAGCAAGCACGGGCCCTCGCCGTGCAATTGCTGTCGGATCACAACAAGCTCTATCTCTTGCACTTCCGGTGCACCGCCCAGGCGGATGGGCACTCGTTCATGCTGTGCATGAACCATGACGGCACGGTGACGCTCTCCGAGTCCTGGGCCAACCCGGCGGGCAACGGCCTGTTCCTGGAGCTTCAGGCAGACAAGGTGCACAGGGGCAGGGCGGAGATCTCCAACGCCAACGCCATCGGCGCCGTCAACCGGATCTTCGACGCAGCTCCCGCCGTCCGCACCCAGGGCTATGGCCGGCTCTCACAAGCCTATGGAGACAGTGTGCTCTACGAGTTGCGCGCCCATGACGAGCATGCGGCGGGGCACCATTGCGGTGACGCCTGCCGGGCCAACGACGCCGACATCTCCATCGTGGTCCGCGCCCGGCAGCTCACGAAGCCGGCGACGGTGAGGAATCGGCTCACGGAGCTTCGAGGCGTCTACGACGCCATCGCTTAGGGGGCTCGCGGTTCAATCCCCTCTCATCGGGCGCCAGGGGCCCCTGGCCGTTGCATTCTGCTCACGCAGGAGGGACCTGCCTCCGAGTCCAGCACCTATCGCCCCCACTTGCCTTCGTTCAGGCACTCTCGGAGCACCCAGGTCAGGTGCTCGTCGAAGTCGAAGGTGCAGGCGGAGACGTCGGGGGACTCGGCCAGCAGCCAGGGCGCGAGGTCGAAGTCGTCATGGTACGCCTGGAAGATGAGCAGCCCCTCGGCGCGGCGCAGCCCCATGTCGAAGCAGTAGAAGTCGCTCACGTCGTAGGAGACGTACTGAAAGGGAATGAGTCTCGCCCGCACCGCTGCCTCGCGGCGGGCGGCTTCGAGCTCCTCCTCTTCGTCTCCGAACGAGCCTTCCTCCACGAACTGCTTCTGCCACGCGTGGCGCTCGAGCACCTCCGCGGGGCTCAGCATCCTCGCGAGCTCGCAGCCACGCGCATCCGTCGCCGAGAACAACCCGTGCCGGGTGATGAACTGGAGATACGACCCGGGCAGCACCTTGCCCAGGGCGCTCTCCAGGAGGTGAAGCTCCTTCGCGTCGACAGGCGTCAACCGCACCGTCTGGAGGGGGAGTCCCTTCTCGCGACCGAGACGTTCCTTCAAGGCTTCAATGGCATCCATGGCACGGGGCACGCTTCGGGCTCCTCTTCATCGGGACGACGACTGCTGCGGTCTCCATCCCCAGACGCGATGCTACGCGGCTTCCGGACCCTTTCGAGGTGACGACCGAAAAGCTCGCGTCACTCACGGCAACCCACACTCGGCGTAAAGTCGCGGCCCTCACTGGAACCCGAGCTGGGAGCCACACCATGAAGCTGATGTCGAGCAGTGCCATCGTGACGGGAGCAGGACAGGGCATCGGTCTGGGAATCGCCGCGCGCCTCATGCGGGACGGCGCCAACGTCCTGCTGTTCGGGCGGACACCGGAGAAGCTGGAGGCGGCCGCCGCGGAGCTCAACCGGGCGGCGGAGGGGCGCACCCGGGCCGTGCCCTTCGCGGGAGACGTGGTTCGCGCGGAGGACGTGGCGCGAGCGCTCGAAGTCGCCACGCGTGAGTTCGGCCTCCCGGGCATCCTGGTGAACAACGCCGGAACGGCCACCATCCGCACGGTGCTCGATTTGCCCGAGGCGGAGTTCGACCAGGTCCTGGCCATCAACCTGAAGGGGCCCTTCCTGTTCACCCAGGCTCTCGCGAAGGCGCTCGTCGCCGCGAAGCAGCCGGGTTCCATCGTCAACATCTCCTCACTGAACCAGACGGCGGTGACGGACGGGCTGTCCCACTACTGCGCATCCAAGGCGGGGCTCGCGAACTTCTCGAAGGTCGCGGCTTCGGAGCTGGGGCGTTACGGCATCCGGGTGAATGTCGTGGCCCCGGGCGCCATCCGCACCCCCCTGGCGGAGATGGCCGGCCTGGGGACTGGCGCCATGGCGCAGGGCTTCCTCGCCCACACGCCGCTCGGGAAGGCGTGGGGTGAGCCGGAGGACGTGGCGAAGGTGGTGTCGTTCCTCTGCAGCGACCTCGCGTCCTGGATGACCGGAGACACCCTCGCCGTGGACGGCGGCAATCACATCCGCGGGCTGCACAGCTACGCGGACGCGCTGGGCCTCACCCGGACCGTCGAAGGCTGAGGCGTGGGGGGCGCCTGCGCGGCTTCAGTCCGCGCGCAGCAGCGGCAGCCCCGCGCCTGCCTCGCGGACGCAATGACAGAACGATGACCAAGGCATGGACGCGGGCCCACCCTCGCGTCCATGCGCCTGCGTACCTTGGACACCGTTCCCGTTGCCCGCCGTTCCCTCATGGAGCCACGCCGTGGCTCACGCGCACGGAGGCGCGTCTCGTTCCCGCCATGACCTTCACATTCGCGGATCTGTGGACCCACATGGGTCCGGTCGCACAGCTCATCGTCCTCGTCATGGGCGTGATGTCGATGGTGTCCCTCCTCATCCTCGCCGAGCGCACGATCGTCTTCCGCGCTTCCCGCAGCCACTCGCGCAGGTACGCCGCGCAGCTGGACGCCGTGCTCGCCAGTGGCGACTTCGACGCCGCCGCCGAGGTGAAGACAGAGAAGGATGTGGGCTACCTGGGGAGGACCATCCGCGCGGGACTGACGGCCTACCGCATCTCCGCCACCGACAGCCGCGAGGAGGTCATGGAGACGGTGGCGCGCAGCCTGGAGCGGCAGGCGCAGCGCGAGGTCCAGAGCCTCAAGCGCGGCCTGGGCCACCTCGCGACCGTGGGCTCCACCGCGCCCTTCGTGGGCCTGCTGGGCACCACCATCGGCATCGTGACGGCATTCCAGGAGATGGGCGCCGCGAACTCGGGCGGCATCGGGACCATCTCGACGGGCATCTCCGAGGCGCTCGTCACCACGGCCTTCGGCCTGCTCGTCGCCATCCCCGCGGTCATGGGCTACAACTCCCTGCAGGGCTGGGTGGACGCCCGCGCGGTGGACCTCTCCGAGGCGAGCAACGAGTTCCTCGACGCCGCGTCCCGCGCCCTCAAGCGCACGCGCGGCACCGTGCGGTGAGCCGCGCGACCTACGGCGGGCTATGCGGTTGGCCTTGCCTTCGCGCAGCGCCCACCCCGGGGCGCGGGGTGTTGACACCCCGGCTCCTGGAGCCCTGTCGCCCAGGCGGGCAGCCGGCCCAGGGGCGGAAGGGGGCGGGTGAACCCTCCCGCGGCCCGGTCAGAAGGGGCCTGGGAGCCCCGTCCGAAGTTCTTGCGGTCACGGCCGTGGCCCGGTATACGGGCGGGGCTTCACGGCCAGGTAGCTCACCTGGTTAGAGCGGCGGTCTCATAATCCGCAGGTAGTCAGTTCAAGTCTGACCCTGGCCATCAAGCAGCCCCGGAGTCACTTTCCCAAGTGATTCCGGGGCTTTTTCTTTGGGCCCGCGGCCCCCACGTCCACGTCCGAAAACGGCCAGACATCCCAGGCCCGCCGTGGGACGTTTGCCTCATGAACGGCCTGGACCCCGCCGCCTGCTACCGCGCCCTGACGACGCGGGACTCCCGCTTCGACGGGCGGTTCTTCACCGCCGTGAAGACGACGCGCATCTACTGCCGCCCCATCTGCCCGGCCCGCGCACCCCGCTTCGAGAACTGCACCTTCTACCCCACCGCCGCCGCCGCCCAGGAGGCCGGCTTCCGGCCGTGCCTCCGCTGCCGGCCGGAGACCTCCCCTTCCCTGGCGCCCTGGCGCGGCACCTCCGTCACCGTCTCGCGCGCCCTGGCCCTCATCGCGGACGGCCTGCTCGACGCCGAGGACGCCAGCGTGGACGTCCTGGCGGGCCGGCTGGGCGTCGGAGACCGGCAGCTGCGGCGGCTGTTCCAGCAGCACCTGGGCGCCTCCCCGGTCGCGGTGGCCCAGACGCGCCGCGTGCTCTTCGCCCGCCAGCTCATCCACGAATCCTCCCTCTCCATGGCGGAGGTCGCCCTCGCGTCCGGCTTCGGCAGCGTGCGGCGCTTCAACGCCGTCTTCCAGTCGCTCTACGGCCGTCCCCCGGGCGTCATGCGCCGGACCCGGACGGCACCCGTGGCGTCCGCCGTTCCCACGGTGACGCTCCTCATTCCCTACCGGCCTCCCTACGACTGGGACGCGATGGTGGCCTGGCTGGCGGCCCGCGCGCTTACCGGCCTGGAGCACGTCGAGCCGGGCCGCTACCTGCGTGCCTTCACCAATGCCTGGGGCCAGGGCTCCGTGGAAGTGTCCCCCGCTTCGGGGCACGACGGCCTGCGGGCCACCCTGCGCGTCAGTGACGTGCGGATGCTGCCCTCCGTCGTCGCCCAGGTCCGGCGCGTCTTCGACGTGGGCGCGGACGTGGAGGCCATCCGCGCGCACCTGTCGGCGGATGCCCTGCTCGCGCCCCTGCTCGCCGCTCGGCCCGGCCTTCGCGCTCCGGGCGGCTGGGACGGCTTCGAGCTGGCGGTCCGCGCCATCCTGGGCCAGCAGGTGACGACCGCCGCCGCGCGGCAGCTGGGGCAGCGGCTCCTGGACACGCAGGGGGAAAGCCTGGACCCAGCGCTCACCGGCGATGCCCGCCTCCTGCGCGCCTTCCCCCGTCCCGAAGCCCTCGCCACGGCGGACCTCACCGGCCTGGGCATGCCGGCCGCTCGGGCCCGGGCGCTCTCCCAGCTCGCCGCGGCGGTCGTGGCGGACCCCACGCTGTTCCAGCCCGGCCCGTCGCTCGCGGACACCGTGGCCCGCTTCACGCGCCTGCCCGGCATCGGCGAATGGACCGCCCAGTACATCGCCCTCCGCGCCGTGCGCGAGACGGATGCCTTTCCCGCCTCCGACGTCGCCCTGCTTCGCGCCGCCACGGAACCCGGGCGTCCGCGTCCCACGCCCGAAGCGCTCCTGCAACGCGCCGAAGCCTGGAGCCCTTGGCGCGCGTACGCCGCTCAGCACCTCTGGACCTCGGTGGCCCTCCAGGCCCGTGAGCCCAGGCGGGACGCGCCTGCTCCGACCCGAACGCGGGCACGGTCCTCACGCACCGACGCGCGCCCCTCCACCGCGCCTTCCCGCCGGAACGCCCATGCCTGACCGCCTGCGCTTCTTCATGGATTCGACGCCCACCCCCACCGGCGTGGCGCTCCTTGTCTGTGATGAGGAGGGCCGCCTGCGCGCGCTGGACTGGGAGGGCTACGAGGCCCGCATGCACCGGCTGCTGCGCCTGCACTACGGCGAGGGCGGCTGCGTCCTGGAGCCCGCGCGCGACCCGTCCGGCCGGACCTCCGCGCTCCAGGCCTACCTGCGCGGAGACCTGTCCGCCATCGCCTCGCTCCCCGTGGAGACCGCCGGCACGCCCTTCCAGCGCGAGGTCTGGCGCGCCCTCCGGGAAATTCCCGCCGGAACGACGACCACCTATGGCCGGCTCGCGGAACGCATCGGGCGCCCCAAGGCCATTCGCGCCGTGGGCATGGCCAACGGCGCCAATCCCGTGGGCATCGTCGTCCCCTGCCACCGCGTCGTCGGCTCCAATGCCTCCCTCACCGGCTATGCCGGAGGGCTGGAGCGCAAACGCTGGCTGCTGAATCATGAGCAGACCCACGCCTGAATCCCTCTCAACCCCTCCACGGAGCACCCTCGCATGACCTCCCGTCCAGACACCGCCGCCGCCTTCCGCGCGCTGCACCAGGGACCTGAGCTGCTGCTCCTCCCGAATGCCTGGGACGCCGGCAGCGCGCGCCTCTTCGAGAGCCTGGGCGCCCGCGCCATCGCCACCACCAGCGCGGGCGTCGCCTGGGCCCTGGGCTTCCCGGACGGCAACGCGCTGCCCGTGGACGTGCTCGTCGCCACGGTGCGCGCCATCGCCAGCGTCATCCGCGTGCCCCTCACCGTGGACGCAGAAGGCGGCTACTCCGACGACCCGGCCACCGCCGGTGAGAACGTGGCCCGCCTCCTGTCCGAGGGCGCCGTGGGCTGCAACCTGGAGGACGGCAACGGGCCTCCGGAGCTGCTCGCCGCGAAGATCGAGCGCGTGAAGCAGGCCGGCGCGCGCCTGGGTGTCGACGTCTTCGTCAACGCGCGCACGGACGTCTACCTGCGCAAGCTCGTGCCGCCCGAGCGCCGCGTGGAGGAGACGCTGGCCCGCGCCGCCCGCTACCAGCAGGCCGGCGCGGATGGCCTCTTCGTCGCGGGCATCTCGGACGCGGCCGACATCCAGGCCATCACCCGGGGCACCCCGCTGCCCGTGAACGTGCTCGCGCGGCCGGACCTGCCCGCTCCGGCGGAGCTGCAACGGCTGGGCGTGAAGCGCCTCAGCGCCGGCTCCGCCATCGCGGAGTCCCTCTTCGGTCGGGCGGGAGCGCTGGCCTCCACGTTCCTCCGCGAGGGACACTCCGCGAGCCTGTTCGAAGCCGCAGCCAGCTATCCGTCCCTCAACGGGCTGATGAGCCGGAAGTAGACACACCGCCCCGGAGGGAACCGAGCCATGTCCCAGGAGGATCGTCAGCGCTGGAACGACCGCTACCAGCAGGCCTCCGCCCCGCAGGAGCCATCCGACTTCCTCCGCTCGCTCGCGGACCGGCTGCCCCGGGAAGGCCGGGCGCTCGACCTGGCCGGCGGTCCGGGGCACGACGCGTGCTGGCTCGCGCGACGCGGGCTGGACGTGACCCTGGTGGACATCTCCGACGTGGCGCTGGCACAGGCGGAAAGCCTCGCGCGCGACGCGGGCGTCTCCCTCACGCGCCTGGACCTGGACCTGGAGGCCGGAGCGCTGCCGCCCGGTCCGTTCGACCTCGTCGTGTGCTTGAACTACCTCTGGCGGCCGCTCTTCGCCGCCGTGCCGCGGCTGCTCGCACCCGGTGGGCTGTTCGTCTTCGCCCAGCCCACCCGGAGCAACCTGCAACGCCATCCGCACCCGTCCGCGCGCTTCCTCCTGGATGACGGGGAGCTGCCCACCCTGCTCCAGGGGCTCCAATCCCTCTCATTCACCGAGGGCTGGACGGACACCGGCCGTCACGAGGCGCGCATGCTCGCGCGGCGCCCCGTCAATGACAGCCAGGGCTGAACGCATCAGGCGGAGTCCCGGCGCTTGTACTGGATTTCAATGGCCTTCTGCGGCGCCGCTCCGGGCTCGATGTTGAAGTGCGTGACGACCAGCGAATCCGGGCCGGTCACCTGGATGTCCACGCGCCAGCCCCAGCGGGGGGAGTCGTCGCCCGTGCGGTAGCTGCCGAGCACGGAGAAGCGGTCGCTCACCCCGGCCTCTCCCTGCAGCGTCATGATGTCCGTGCCGACGTGGAAGGTGTCCACCCACGACATGGTGAAGTGCTGCCCGTCCAGGTGGTAGCCCAGCGTCGCGATCCCGGACAGCGGCTTGCCCCCCATCTCGGACGTGTACTGGTGCACCACGAAGCGCCCGTCGAGCACGCTCTGGAAGCTGCCGGTGCTGGGCGACGTGTCCGCCACCTTGTCGGGCTCGAACCACGTGCGCGCCGTGCCCTCCCATGCGCCAACGAGCTGGGAGAGGAGGTGATGGGGACCGGCGGACAGGGATTGCTGCAGGCGTTCCTGGCTCATGGGCGGGGAGTCTCCCGGACGTGCCCCAGGCCGGTCCACCCCTTTGCATTCCTCCGGCATGGAAGCCCGTGCGTCATGAGATTGCCGCCTCGCCTCCGGCCCGTCCGGAAGCCCTCCCGCTTCGTCATCGATACGGCGAGCCTGAAGAAGTAACCCGCTCGCGAAGCCCCGGCGTCCCCGCGCGCCGGGGCCTGCTTCGCTCCGTCAGCCGCGCCAGGCCGTCCAGAGCGACACGAAGCCGAACAGGAAGAAGAGCGCGGCGGTCCCCCAGCGCACGTACTTCATGTTCACCCGCCCGGACAGCCGGTCGCCCAGGAACACCGCGAGGCCGTCCGACACCAGCATCCCCGCGGTGGTGCCCAGCGTCACCAGCACCGGGGCCTGGTAGCGCGCGGCCACCGCCATGGTGGCCAGCTGCGTCTTGTCCCCCATCTCCGCCATGAAGAAGAGCACCACCGTGGTGAGGAAGGCGCCGAAGCGCGGGGGCTTGCCGCCGTCCTCGTCCAGCGTGTCCGGCTTGAGCGTCCACAGGCCGAAGCCCAGGAAGAGCAGCGCCAGGACCAGCGCCATCACCCGCGCGGGGACGTGCGTGGACACCCACGTGCCCACCGACGACGCGAGCGCGTGGTTGGCCACGGTGGCCACGAAGATGCCGCCCAGCACCACCCACGGCTTGCGGAACTTGGACGCCAGCGAGAACGCCAGCAGCTGCGTCTTGTCGCCCATCTCACTGGCGGCGACGAGGACGAATGAACCCACGATGGCTTCCAACGACACGATGACACCCCATCCCAGTCCTGGCACGGAGGGCGTCGGGGGGAAGCGCGTCAGGGAGGAGCGCGCACGACGGACCTCGGCCAGGGAGCATTGAATCCCTGTCCGAAGGTCTCGTTCGTCCCGCGCTTCGCGAGATGGGGGCCCGGGCTGTCACCAGCCAGTGTGTCGAGCGCCCCTCCGCCCATCGCTACCGGGCGGGAACTACTCCCCTTACGTGGATGCGCGAGTAACAGCGCACCGGGTGACAAGTCAACCCGGCGCGTCGCGTGTTCCTTTTTTTGACGACACGAGAGGCCGGCCCCCTAATGCCCACGCCAGGTCGGTAGCGGCCTGTAGCAGCATTCCTGGAGGAAGCCCGATGCAGGATGGAAGCGCCAGCCCGCTGAGCCCCGACGCTCCGTCGTCCCCGTCCGCGGTGGAGCCCGGTGAGGTCCGAAGCCCCGAGGCCGACATCGTCTCCACCCACGTCCTCGTCCCCGAGGAGCAGGTGCACAAGCTGCGCGAGCTGGCGCGGCGCACCCGCATCCACCAGAGCGAGTACCTGCGCGAGGCCGTGGAGGACCTGCTGTCGAAGTACGGCCGCATGCCCGCCAAGACGGAAGGCGAGTCGTGAGCGGCCTCCTGCCCCGTCGCCGTGCGCTGTCGCTGCGTGAGCGGCTGCGGCGCTGGCTGGAGCAGGAACTGTAGTCCTCTCCCCGCTGCCTCCAGGGCCTCCCTGGAGCCGCCGCGGGGGAACACGCTAGGGTCGCACGCCTCCCCTCTTCCGGAGCCGCGCCCTGATGCGTTCCGCACTGCTGACCGCCCTCCTCGCGCTGGCCGCCACCGGCTGCGCCACCCCCGGCTTCGAGAAGCTCTACCCCGGCATGACGGCCGCCCAGGTGGCGGACACCATGGGCAAGGGGCCGGCGCGGGCCCAGGAGTTCCCGGACGGCTCGTCGGCCTGGTACTTCGACGAGGACCACTGCGTGCTCATGCGCGACCAGGTGCTCGTGGCCAAGTCCACCACCGAGACGCGCACCGCGGTGCACACGCCCGTGGCGTCCCTCAAGCAACAGGACAAGGCCTGGTGCGGCCCGCCGGGCACCGACGGGCGGCACGAGCAGCGCATCGAGACGCCCTTCGGCACCTTCAAGGGCAGCGTGGACCCCGCCGACGTCACCGAACAGGTGCGCAAGGGCGTCCGCCCGCAGCAGGCCCCGCAGGCTGCCGACGGGGGGCAGCCCACCCCGTAGCGACGGCAGGCCTCAGGCCGCCGAGCGGGTGGCCGAGGTGTCGTCGCCCTTCTTCATGTTTCCCGCCAGCTCGCGGAAGGACATGTGGCTGATGGACAGCAGGATGAGGCCGAAGGCGATCTGCTGCACCGTCTGGCACAGCCACAGCACGTTCGCGTACGCGAGCCCGTGCGCGTTCACCATCGCGGCGGGCAGGAACAGCCCCAGGCCCACCTTGGTCGCGGCCTGGAAGGTGCCCATCATCCCGGGCGCGGCGGGGATCATGATGCCCACCACCAGCACGCACATCACGATGTAGGACTGGAACAGCGACAGGTTCATGGGCTCGCAGGCGACGCCCGGCGCCGCGCCGGAGCAGTCGAACGCGCGCGCGAGCAGCGCCATGCCCAGGCCGTTCAGCCCCCAGTAGACGAACGTGTAGAGGAAGAAGAGGGCAATGTGCTTGCGGTCGGGGAGCTGGCGCATGGCCCCCACGAAGGTGTCCACGATGTCCGCCACCTTGTCCGCGACGCCCGGGGAGAAGCGGCCCACGGTGGCGCGCACCAGCCGCACGGTGCGCTCCTGCTGCCACAGGCCCAGCAGCAGGAACACCAGGCCGCCGCCGAACACGGCGAACATCAGCCACGAGCCCAGCTTCACGTACCGGACCTCGGGGGTCTCCGTCGGGACGAAGAAGAGCAGCACGCGGAACAGGGCCGCGACGAAGAGGCCGTCCGTGATGCGCTCCAGCACCACGGACGTCATGGCCGCGCTGCGCCGGATGGAGCTGCGCTGGGCGATGAGGAATGGCCGGGCGAACTCACCCAGGCGGAACGGCAGCACCAGCAGCATCATGAAGCCGATGCCGGACGCCTCGTTCAGCTTGCGGAACGGGACGTGCTCCAGGCCCGACAGCAACGACCCCCAGCGCAGCGTGCGGAAGACGTGGATGCCGGCGAGGCACAGGAAGTACGGCAGGAGCCACGCGTAGTTGGCCGCCTTGAGGCTGGCGATCTGCGTGGACACGTCCGTGTCCCTGAAGGCCCACCACATGAAGGCAACGGTGACGAGCAGGCTGGCGATGAGGTTGACGGCGCGTTTCACGGCAAGCGGGTATAGCGTCACTCTTTGCGCGACTCCAGCGGCACGCCTGCCCCCTGCCCTCCGGGGCGCATGGGCGCGGGCCCTCCAGCGGCCCGCTCCCCTGCCCTGTCGCCCGAGCGGGCCGGGAAGCCTCCGGCACCGGACGCTGGCTCAGGCGTCGTGGCGGCGCGTCTCACCGTCGGAGGGCAGCTCGTCCTCCTGCTGCTCGGCCTGACGGTCGGGCACGCGGTACTCCTCGCCCAGCCAGCGGCCCAGGTCCACGGCGCGGCAGCGGCGGGAGCAGAAGGGTTGGGAGGTGTTTTCCGGGCGCGGCGGCACGGGCTTCTGACAGATGGGACACGGCGCGAGTGGCATGGTGGATGGACTCCTAGATAAGCCTTGACGCTCCGGCGGGCCAGGACGTTTCGTGCCCCGGCACGTGCAGACCCCCTCGGACACCGCTCACACGCTGCTGCAGGGCGACCGGCTGTCCCGGGACTTCACCGCCGTGGGCGTGGAGGACACGGCCGCCCAGGCGCTGGAGAAGCTGCGCGCCCACCCCGGCACCGGGGAGATCTTCTACTGCTACGCGTGCGACCCGGACGGCCGCCTGGTGGGCGTGGTGCCCATCCGCAAGCTGATCCGCGCGGGGCCCGACGAGCGCATCGCGTCGCTGATGTTCACGCGGGTGGTGAAGCTGCCGGTGGACGCGTCCGACGCGGTGGTGGAGGACTTCTTCGTCACCTACCGCTTCCTGGCGTTCCCGGTGGTGGACGCGGACGGGCGCATCGTGGGCGTGGTGGAGATGAACCAGTTCGTGGACGCGTTCTCCGACACGCTCTTCGACGAGGTGGAGGGCCGCGTGCGCGACGAGGTCTACCGCTTCGTGGGCCTCCCCCAGGGCGAGGAGCGGGAGACGCGTCCGGGGCGCATGGCGCTCAAGCGCTTCCCGTGGCTGCTCGTGAACATCGCCGGCGGGTTCCTGGCGGCCACGACGACGCGGCTGTTCGAGCGCACGGTGGCGGAGCTGGTGGTGGTGAGCGCCTTCATCCCCATGGTGCTGGTGCTGTCGGAGAGCCTGGGCGTGCAGACGACGGCGGTCGCGGTGTCGATGGTCGCCCACGGCGAGGTGGACAGGAAGGTGATGGCGCGCGAGGTGCTGGCCGCGAGCCTGGCCGGGCTGATGGCGGCGACGGTGGTGGCGCTCCTGGGGCGCTTCTATTCGCCGGGGTTCGGCTTCCCCCTGGCGCTGTTCGTGGCGGTGACGGTGTCCGCCGCGCTGGCGTCGTGCCTGGGCGGGGTGCTGCCGTTCCTCTTCAAGCGGCTGAAGGTGGATCCGCACCTGGCGTCGGCGCCGCTGGTGCTGGCGGTGTCCGACAACGTGACGCTGCTGGCGTACTTCGGATTGGTGACGCGGTTGCTGTTGTAGCGGTGATGGGTTTCCTCGCTGAAGGGGGCAGGGTCATGAAGGTCGTGCGCATCACGAAGCCGGGCGGTCCGGAGGTCCTCGCGTTCGACGAGCGGCCGGAGCCGCTGCCGGGGCCGTACGACGTGCAGGTGCGGGTGCGGGCCAGCGCGCTCAACCGGGCGGACCTGCTCCAGGTGCGCGGCGCCTATCCGCCGCCGCCGGATGCCCCCCAGGACGTGCCGGGCCTGGAGTACGCGGGGGAGGTGGTGGCGGTGGGCGCGCGTGCGCGCAAGTTCCAGCCGGGCGACCGGGTGATGGGCTCGTCGGCGGGGCGCGTGGAGCGAGGTGCTCACGACGCATGAGCGCGAGGTGCTGCGCATGCCGGAGGGCCTGGACTTCGCGGACGCGGCGGCGCTGCCGGAGGCGTACCTCACGGCGTACGACGCGCTGGTGCTCCAGGCGGACCTGCGGCCCGGGGAGGCGGTGCTGGTGCACGCGGTGGCGAGCGGCGTGGGCT
>NZ_JBKGHJ010000169.1:0-15710 GCF_046520365.1 Corallococcus sp. 4LFB | reverse complement strand
GCTCGCCGCCCACGAGGACGTGGGCCGCCACAACGCCGTGGACAAGGTGGTGGGCGCCCTGGTCCTGGCCGGCGCCGTGCGCAGCCCGCGCCGCCTGCCACCCGCCCTTCCCCGCCGCCCCACGGTCCTCGCCGTCAGCGGCCGCGCCAGCTTCGAGATCGTCCAGAAGGCCGCCCGCGCCCGCATCCCTGTCGTCGTCAGCGTGTCCGCCGCCAGCTCCCTGGCCATCGACCTGGCCCTGCGTGCTGGCGTGACGCTCGCTGCGTTCTCAAGGAACGGCCGCTGCAACGTCTACACCGCGACGGAACGCCTGCAGTCCCACCTCCAACCTCCGGGAATCCCTCATGACTTCCGCCATGACGCACCCCGGTGAAGGGGCAGGCAGCCAGGTGTCAGACCGGCATCGTACATGCAGTCCACGACCCGGCCGGTCACGGCGAAGTCCGGGGGAGCGATCCAATGACCCCGCCAGACTTCAATGTCTCCGGAAGAAAATTCGCATCAATCGTCCGGCGCAGGTGTCCGAGCTTTCACCTGATGTCATGTCTTTCTTGCTGAGCCGTGGTTGCGCCGCGACGCACAATTTGGCAGTCTTGCATTTCCTCCTGGTTAAACTTTTCTAGCCTAGACGGTATCCTCTGCGAAACCTGAACGTGAGCAGAGGGGGGTGGACACGATGAGCAGTGCGACTGCAAGCGCCGAGGTCAAGGCTCCCGCGTCGGCGGTGAATGGGGGCTCGACCGAGGTTACCGATCCGCCGCGCCTGGCGCCGGGCTTCGCGGCGAAGTTGAACCTCACCGTGGACGTGGCGCTGCTGGTGGGGGTGCTGCTGGGGTCCGCGTGGATGCGCGGCGGGCTGACGTTCCCCATGAGCTGGGAGCTGCCCAGCATGGTGGTGACGGCGGTGCTGGTGTGGCTCATCACGGGCACGGCGCTGTGCCTCTACGATTCGCGCTTCGCCGAGCGCAGCAAGCTGGACCACGTGGCGCTGGTGTCCGTCACCACGCTGGCCGTCGTGACGGTGCAGGCGGTGCTGGAGCTGGCGATGCCCGCGGCGGCCCACGTGGGGCTGGCGCCGCTGCTCTTCGTCTTCTGGCCGGTGGCGCTGCTCTTGCGCCTGGGCGTCTTCCGCCAGGTGGCCTCGCAGGAGGCCCCCACGGAGGAGGTGCTCATCGTGGGCACCGGCGCCATGGGCCGCTACACGGGCGAGGACCTGCTCAAGCGCGGCCGTCACAAGATCCTGGGCTACGTGCGCTTCCCGGAGGACCACGCCTCCGGCGACAGCCTGCCGGCGGACGTGCTGGGGCCCGCGGACGAGCTGGAGCGCCTCTTGCGCACGCTGCCCGTCAGCGAGGTCTACATCGCGGGCAACACGCTCAAGCAGGGCGAGTCCATGCAGGCGGCCATCAAGCTGGCGGAGCGCTTCGGCGTGCCGTTCGCGCTGCCGGCGCACTCGTTCCGCCTGGACCGCGCCCGCCCGGTGGAGTCCCGCGCGGTGGCGGACGGCTACCTGCACTTCGCCGCGGTGGCGCCCAAGCCGCACCAGATGGCCATGAAGCGCCTGTTCGACATCGCCGTCTCCGCGGTGGCGCTGTGGGCGCTGCTGCCGCTGTTCGCGGTGGTGGCGGCGGCCATCAAGCTCACCTCGCGCGGCCCCATCTTCTTCAAGCAGCTGCGCACCGGGCAGCACGGCAAGCCGTTCTACATGATGAAGTTCCGCTCCATGGTGGTGAACGCGGAGGAGCTCAAGGAGCGGCTGGCCGCGCAGAACGAGCAGACCGGCCCCGTCTTCAAGATGAAGAACGACCCGCGCATCACCGGCATCGGCCGGTTCATCCGCAAGTTCTCCATTGACGAGCTGCCCCAGTTCCTCAACGTGCTGCGCGGGGAGATGAGCATCGTGGGCCCGCGCCCGCCGGTGCCCAGCGAGGTGGCCAAGTACGAGACGTGGCAGCGCCGCCGCCTGTCCGTGCGTCCGGGCCTCACCTGCATCTGGCAGGTGTCCGGCCGCAACCAGATCTCCTTCGAGCAGTGGATGTACCTGGACATGCAGTACATCGACCACTGGAGCCTCACCGGCGACCTGCGGCTGCTGCTGCAGACGGTGCCCGTGGTCATCACCGGTCGCGGGGCAAGCTAGCGACCGGGTTGTGATTCCCGGGCCCGGCGTTGACGCGCCGGGCCCGTTTGTCTTTCCATGGGGCGGGCCTTCCCCCCCTTGAGTGCGCAGCAGCCCCCTGAAGGCCCGCATCATCCATGACCGTGAACAGTCCTATCTCCCCCTCCGCTGAAGCCGACGACGGCGCCCGTGCGAACGAAGTGCGCGGCGCGGTCCGCAGCACCCTGCAGCTCGGGGGCTCGCTGATGGTGACGTACGCCATCGCGCTGGGCATCCGCGCGCTGATGCCGCGCTACCTGGGCCCGGAGGCGTTCGGCTACTTCAACTGGTCGGAGGCGTTCGCCGCCACGTTCTTCGTGGCCACGAACCTGGGCCTGGAGACGTACATCCGCAAGGAGGTGCCCGTCCGCCCGGATCACGCGAGCGACTTCTTCGGCACCACCATGCTGCTGCGCCTGGCGATGACGCTCGTCCTCATGGTGGCGCTGGCGCTGGTGCTCCACCACACGGGCGAGCCCCCGGAGGTGCAGCACCTGGTGCAGTGGTTCGCGGTGGCCCAGTCGCTCATCGTCGTCAACGCGTCCATGGCCGCGCTGCTGCACTCCAAGGGCAAGGTCGCGGGCCTGTCCGTGTCCAACGTCATCACCAAGATTGTCTGGGGCGGCGGCCTGGCGCTGATGGCCGCGTTCGGCGTGAGCCTGCAGTGGCTGGCCGTGCCCATGGTGCTGTCGGAGGCGGTGAAGCTCGTCATCAGCTGGAAGCTGGCGAAGGAGCACCTGGACCTGAAGTTCCGCATCGACGTCGCCGCGACGAAGAAGGTGATGAAGGCGTGCCTGCCGTTCTTCCTCACCGCCGCGGCGCTGGCGTGCAACGGCCGCACGGACATGTCGCTGCTGGGCAAGCTCGCGTCGAAGGAGGAGGTGGGCTGGTACGGCGGCGCGTTCAGCATCGCGGGGCTGACCTTCCTCATCTCCCCCATCTTCGGCTGGGTGCTGATGCCCATGATGTCGCGCGCGGCGGCCCGCTCCCCCCAGGAGCTGTCGCACCTGACGCGCCGCTCGCTGGAGGGCGTGCTCGCGTTCACCGTGCCGGTGATGATGGCCATGGTGCTGGGCGCGGACCTGTGGGTGCGCCTGATGTGCGGCCCCGGCTTCGAGCCCGCGGCGCTGCCCCTGCGCGTGCTGTCCCCCATCTTCGTGATGGCCTACGTCACCATGGTCAGCAGCATCTGGCTCACCATGTCCAACAAGGAGTGGTGGGTGACGCTGGCTGCCACCATGGGCGCGGTGGTGAACCCCCTCCTCAACCTGGCGCTCATCCCGTGGCTGTACGGGCGCATTGGCCCGTCCGGCGGCGCCACCGCCACGGCGCTGTCCATGTTCCTGACGGAGGTCATCGTCACGGTGCTGTTCCTGGGCCGCATGGGAAGGAACTCCTTTGACCGGCGTTCGCTGTCCATGGTGGCGAAGACGGCCGTGGTGTGCGGCGTGTGCGTGGCGCTGGACCGGGTGCTCTCCGGCGCGGGCATGATGCCGTGGCCCCGGCTGGGGCTGACGGCCGCCGTCTACGTGGCGGGCGTGCTGGGCACCCGCGCCGTGCGCCCCGCGGAGCTGCTGCAGGTGGTGCGCATGGCGCGCCAGCGCGGTGGTAATGGAGCTGCCGCCGAGGTGGCCGTGCCGGCCGCCCCCACCGCGTGAGGAGCGCCATGCCGTCCCGTCCGTCCCGATTCCGCGGTCCTGTCTCCCGCGCCCTCGCGTGCGCCGGGCTGCTGCTGCTCCTCCCCGCGTGCAGCGGCCTGGGCAAGTACACCTGGGTGAACGACTACCAGGAGAAGCCCGTCGCGTCGGACGAGGCCTACCGCATCGTCCCCGGCGACGTGCTCAACGTGAAGGTGTTCGGCCAGGAGGCGCTCACCACGCGCGCCAAGGTGCGCGAGGACGGCCACATCAGCCTCACCTTCCTGGACGACGTGGAGGCCGCGGGGCACACCCCCGCCCTGCTGGCGCAGCAGATCCAGACGCGGCTCAAGGACTTCATCAATCACCCCGTCGTCACGGTATCGCTGGAGGAGGCGCGCCCCATGTCCGTGACGATGCTGGGAGAGGTGGCCAACGTGGGCGCGCACGTGCTGGACCCGGGCGCGACGCTGCTCCAGGCGCTGGGCGCCGCGGGCAGCTTCACGGACTACGCGCACCGCGACCGCATCTTCGTGCTGCGCCGGGACGACCCGCAGGCCGAGCAGCCCACGCGCATCCGCGTGCGCTACGAGGACATCATCCGCGGCGAGGGCCGCGCGGCGGCCTTCCGCCTGCGCCCCGGCGACGTGGTGGTGGTGGAGTAACCGGATGCTGGACGCGGCCCTCGCGAGCCTGTGGCTGGAGGTGGCCTCCGCCTCCGTGACGTACAGCACCGCGGCCCGCGTGGACACCCGCGCGCGCTCCATGGACGCCCAGGCCACGGGTGAGCCGGTGGCCCCCGTGGCGGCGGACATGGACATCGTCCCCACGCTGGGCCTGAAGTACGACGACGGCAGCGCGGTGGCGTCCGTGCAGTACGCGCCGCGCATCTCCTTCCGGGAGGCCACCACCGCCCCGCGCACGGAGGTGCAGCACGTGGGGCGCCTGCTGGGAGACTGGCGCCCGTCCCGCGGCCTCACCCTGCACGGCACCCAGGAGTTCGTGCTGGGCCAGGTGAACCTCTTCACCAACCAGCCCCTGGGCGGCAGCCTGGACGAGGACCCGACGGCGGGCCCCGTACCTGGGGACACGCCCGCCACGGACCTGCCCATCCAGCCGCTGCCGGAGGGCGTGGACACGGTGTTCTTCCTGTCCTCGCTGACGACGCTGGCGGCGGAGACGGTGTGGCTGGGCCCGGGCTGGCGGCTGTCGGGCAGCGCGGGCTTCTCCGCCAGCGGCGGCCTGGACGACGCGGCGAAGGAGGCGGTGCCCTTCCAGTACGGCCCGCGCGCGCAGCTGTCCCTGGGGCACTCCCCCGCGCCCCGGCACACCCTGGCCACCACGGTGGGCTACACGGACTCCCGCTTCTCCACCGGCGCGCGCGCCACGGTGACGACGTTCACCGGCGCCTGGACGCACCGGCTGGACCGGCGCACGTCGCTGGAGGCCGGGGTGGGCGTGGGCGTGGCGTACTCCGTGCGCGCGACGGAGGACGCCGCCGCGGACGACCCCGAGACGCCGGGCGTCACCCCTTCAGCCACCTCTCCGGGTAGCGGACGGCTGACGACCCTCCAGGTCGGGGACACGCCGGTGGCGGACCCGGCGCAGCGCCTGGAGCTGCTCCCGGACCTGACGCTGGCGGTGTCCCACCGGGTGCCGTCGCGGGTGGCGGACTTCAACGGCCGGCTCTCCGCGCGGGTGACGCCCTTCGTGGACCGGCTGACGGGGCTCGTCTACCCGAGGGCCGACCTGACGCTGAACGGCACCTGGGCGCTGGGGCCGCGCTTCCGGCTTTCCGGGACCGCGGGCAGCGCGTTCGCGGTGGGTGGGGCGGTGGGGGACCGGCAGGTGGTGGGCGGTGTGGGCGCGGGTTGGACGTTGAACCGGTGGGTGGCCCTGGAGGTGGATACCCGCACGGCGTGGACTCGCTCGCCCGACGTGGAGGCGGCCCGCATGGTGTGGTCCGCGACGCTGGGACTGACGGTCCAGAAAACGGGTATCCTCTGAGGCTCCCGACATGGCGAAGCTCATCCTCTTGTCCGTCCTCGTTGCCACCATCGCGCTGCCCGGAGCGGCCGCGCGCGATGCGCACCCCTGGCGGGGATGAAGAAGGCCATCTTGTGGGTGGCCCTCTTCAACGTGGCGTACGCATATGGCGTGCTCGTCCTCGTGCCCAAGTACGGGTTCGGGTGAGGGAAGGAAAGGCGTCAGACGTGATGGAGCTCCAACAGCTCACCGTCCTCCTGGTGGAGGACTCTCCGATGTTCCGCGTCATGCTGCGTGACATGCTCCAGCAGATGGGCGTGAAGACTGTGGTGGAGCAGCCCAACGGCAAGGCCGCCATGGAGTACCTCCAGAGCGGCGAGCACAAGCCGGACCTCGTGTGCCTGGACCTGACGTTGCCGGACGTGTCCGGCTACGACGTCTGCGAGCACATCCGCCGCACGCCCGCCATCGCGCACGTGCCGGTGTTGATGGTGAGCGCGCGCAACCTGCCGGAGGACAAGGCGTACGCGGAAGAGGCGGGCGCCAACGGCTACCTGGGCAAGCCCTTCACGCCCGAGGAGCTGGAGAAGCGCGTGCGGCAGGTGCTGAAGGCCGCGGCCTCCCGGGGCAGCGCATGACCACGCCCGCCCCCCGCACGCCGCGCTCCGCCGCGCCCCCGCCGCCGTACGTCCCCGAGCGCGAGGAGACGAACGCGCCGGCCGACCTCATCGACTGGGGCTTCCTCTTCGACGGGCTGGGCTTCGTGCGCCGGGCGATCTTCCGGCACTGGTTCCTGGGGTTGTGCATCGTCGCGGTGATGAGCGGGCTGGGGTCGCTGGCGGCGAAGCTGATGCCGCGCAAGTACCACGTCGAGACGCGGATGCTGACGTACCGCAACCTCATCATCTCCTCGCTGGTGAACCCGGGCCGCTCCATCCCGGTGGAGGCGGACCAGCCCACGCGCGCCGCGTGGGAGATGGTGCTCAGCCGGGGCAACCTCAAGTCCGTCATCAAGAACGCGAAGCTCATCGAGTACTGGGACCACATGCGCTCGCCCCTGAGCCGCATGAAGGAGCAGTACCTGAAGAAGGCCCCGCCCCCCATGTCCGACGAGGACAAGGAGGAGGCCCTCATCGCCATGCTGGAGACCAGCCTCAACGTGATGGCCGAGGGCGGCAGCGGCACGGTCACCATCGGGGTGGACTGGAGCGACCCGCAGATGGCCTTCAACATCGTGGAGGCCGCGTCGCAGAACTTCCTCGACATGCGCCACGAGTCGGAGATGAGCGCCATCTCCGAGTCCGTGAACATCCTCCAGGGCCAGGTGGCCAACGAGGCCGCGAACATCAAGCAGGCCATCTCCGACCTGGAGCGCGCGGTGAAGCAGGCGGACGCGCGCCGCAAGAAGAAGGAAGCGGACCCCAAGCAGGCCAGCGCGCGGCAGGCGCTCCTGCAGACGGACCACGCGCTCGCGCAGCTGAAGTTCCTGGTGCAGGCCAAGCGCCGCGCCATCCGCGACGTGGAGGAGTTCCGCAGCCGCCGCCTCACGGAGCTGCGCGCGCAGCTGGCGGAGCAGCGCGTCGTCTTCTCCCCGCAGCACCCGGTGATTGTCGACCTGGAGCAGCGCGTGGCGACGATGCAGGCGGACTCGCCGCAGCTCACCTCGCTGCGCTCCGAGGAGCAGTCGCTCATCCAGGAGTACCTGCGCATGGGCGGCACCGACGTGGACTCCGCGACGGAGGGCACGAGCCTGGCCGGCATGGGCGGGCCGCTGGCGGGCGCGATGCTGGGCACGCCGGATGATCCGGAGGTGGCGGTGGCCACGGACCGGATGCGCATGGTGGTGATGCGGCACCAGGAGAAGCTGCGCCGGCTGGACCAGGCGCAGACGGAGCTGGAGATTTCGAAGGCGTCCATGAAGCACCGCTACAGCGTGCTGCTGCCGGCCCTCTTCCCGGAGAAGCCGTCCAAGCCGAACCCGAAGCTCATCGCCATCGCGGGCGTGGTGGGCGGGGTGGCGCTGGCGGTGTTCGCGGCGGTGGCGCTGGACATCCTGCGCCGCCGGGTGCTGGAGCGGTGGCAGGTGGAGCGGTTGCTCAAGTTGCCGGTGCTGGCGGAGCTGGAACGGCGCTGAGGATTCGAGCGCGCGGCCGTCCCTCCAAGGATGGCGCGAGCGCGGGGGTGACACTGTCGTGACGGTCTGGACCTGGGTGGACGTGGCGCTGTGCGTGGGACTCCTGCCGGTGGCGGTGGGCTGCGGCTACCTGCTGCTCCTGACGCTGCTGTCGGGGCGCAAGGCGGCGCCGGCGCCGCCGTCGCCCGCGACGCGGAAGTTCGACGTCATCATTCCCTCGCACAACGAGGAGCTGGGCATTGCCCGGACGGTGGCGAACCTGTCCGCGGTGGACTACCCGGCGCACCTGCGGCGCATCATCGTCGTGGCGGACAACTGCTCGGACGCGACCGCCCAGAAGGCGCGCGAGGCGGGCGCCACGGTGCTGGAGCGCCAGGACGCGGAGAAGCGCGGCAAGGGCTACGCGCTGGCGCACGCCTTCGAGCACAGCCAGCGTGACGGCTTCGCGGACGCGGTGGTGGTGGTGGACGCGGACACGGTGGTGTCCCAGAACCTGCTGCACGCGTTCTCCCGCCGGCTGGAGGACGGGGCGCACGGCGTGCAGGCGCACTACGGCGTGATGAACCCCACGGCGTCGTGGCGCACGCGGCTGATGACCATTGCCCTGGGCATGTTCCACCGCGTGCGCTCCATGGGGCGCGAGCGGCTGGGCGTGTCCTGCGGCCTGCGCGGCAACGGCATGTGCTTCACGCACGCGGTGCTCAAGCAGGTGCCGCACGACGCGTTCAGCGTGGTGGAGGACCTGGAGTACGGCATCCGCCTGGCCCGCGCGGGGCACCGCGTGCACTACGCCTGGGAGGCGGAGGTGCTGGGCGAGATGGTGACGGCGGAGAAGCAGAGCCGCTCGCAGCGCCAGCGCTGGGAGGGCGGCCGCGCGCAGATGCGCAAGCTGCACGGCTGGCCGCTGCTCAGCGACGCGCTGAAGCAGAAGAGCGGGCTGCTGCTGGACCTGTCCATGGACGTGCTGGTGCCGCCCCTGAGCCAGCTGGTGCTGGCGACGGTGGCGGGCTCGGTGCTGGCGGCCGGGGTGGTGTGGCTGTCCGGCGGCACGGCGGTGGCCGCGTCCGCGCTGGCGTCGTTCGGCCTGATGTCGCTGGCGCTGTACGTGCTGCGCGGCTGGTGGGTGTCCGGCGTGGGGCCGCGCGGCCTGCTGGACCTGGCGTGGGCGCCCATCTACGTGGTGTGGAAGGTGTGGCTGATGATTCGCGGCCCCGGCGCGGAGAAGAAGGGCGAGTGGGTGCGCACCACGCGTGAGGCGGAGCGCCGGTAGCGCGGCGCTCCGCGCGGTGGGCGGCGCACGGCTCGCCCGGCGTACCGCGCAGCAGCGCGCGGGCTCCGGCCGTGGGGCGCGCCTCAGCCGGTCCCGAGCCCTGGGCGCCGGCCGCCGGGCCCTGGCGGTGGATGACGCGGCCCGGGCCTTGGGCACGGCCCCGAGCGAGGCCTGGATGGGGCACACGGTGTCCGGAGGGCAGAAGCCCTCGGACATCAGGGTGGTGATGGCGCGGCGCATGCGGCGCAGGTCGTCGATGCGCGCGTCGATGGCCTGGACCTTCGCTTCGGCGAAGCGGGCCACGTCGCGGGTGGGGGTGCCGCGCCGGTCCGTGAGGGCGAGGACGGCGGAGACCTCCTTCAGCGTGAAGCCCAGCTCCTGCGAGCGGCGGATGAAGCGCACGCGGATGGCGGCCTCGGGGCCGTAGAGGCGCTGGCCGCTCTCGCTGCGGTCCATGGGCAAGAGCAGCTTGCGGCGCTCGTAGAAGCGCAGCGTGGACAGCTTCACGCCGGATTCACGCGCGAGCTCGCCGATGCGCAGGGGACTCACTTCAACGGGCCGTCGCGGGGATGCCACCACGCCACCTCCTGGCACCCAGGATGGCACCGCCCTGCGCGAACATCCACGCCAGCTCCAGCACGAGGAACCCCACGAGCACCCGCGTCGCGCCCTGCGTGAGCGCCCACGCCATCCACGTGGAGAACAGCGCCCGGCCCGCCGTGTCGATGGCGCCGTTGAACGCGGTGGGCTGGACGAGCCGCACCACCGACCACAGCGTCACGATGGTGCCGAACAGGGCCACGAAGAACAGGTGCGTGGACGTGAACGCGGGGAGCGGCTCACCGCCTGCCCCCAGCGCGTGGTGCAAGGCTTGGAGGTTCGACAGCACCGCCTCCGCGGTCCACGGCGTGGCGAAGGGGACGGTGACGACGAGGTCGTACAGCGCGCTGGCGAAGACGACGCGGCGAAGCAGGGACGGTTCAGGGTTCATGCGAAGGACCGTAACCCCTGCACCTTGGTGCAGAGGCAAGGGCCTCCGTTCAGGTCCCCGTCGTGGGAGCCGCCACGCGCCGCCGTGCGCCGAGCAGGAGCGCGCCCTGCACGAACATGCCCGCGGCCTCCATCACGAGGAACGCGCCCAGCACCCGCGTCGCCCCCTGCGTGAGCGCCAGCACCATCCACGCGGCGACGAGCCCCCGGCTCATCGTGTCGATGGCGCCATGAAGCGCGGTGGGCTGGAGGATGCGGACCAGCGCCCAGCTGACGGCCAGCACGCCGAAGAGGGCGACGAAGAACAGGTGCACGGGCATGAAGGCCGGCATGGCCTCACCGCTCAGTGAAAGGCCCTCGTGCGCCCACTGCATGACGCCCAGCATCGCGCCCGCCGTCCACGGCGTGGCGAACGGCAACGTGACGCACAGGTCGTAGACCGCGAAGCCACGGACGACACGGTGGAGCGGGGAGGGGCTCATGCCTGGACACTATCCCGGCGCCCCGACCCCTCAGTCCGCCAGCGGCATGCCGAAGTCCGGCTGGCCGCGCTCGCCGGACACCCAGCGGTACACCTCCAGCACCTGCTCCGCCTTCGCCTTCCAGGTGAAGTGCTTGAAGATGCGCGCCCGCGCGCGCTCGCCCATGGGGCCAATCACGGACGGATCCGCGACCAGCTTCTCCAGCACGCCGCGCACGCGCTCGACGATCTCCTGCGGCGTGCCCATGGGGATGGCGAAGCCCGTGGACGGACTGACAATCTCACCCGGACCGCCGTAGTCCATCACGATGGGCACCAGCCCCAGCGCCATGGCCTCCGCCACCACCGCGCCGCCGAACTCGCGCACGCTCGGGAAGCCGAAGAGGTGGTTCTTCGACAGGCGGCCCTGCAGCTCCTGGTGCTTCACCCAGCCGGCGAACGTCACGCCCTGCTCCAGCCCGCCCTTCGCCACCTGCGCGCGCAGGTTCTGCATCTCCGCGCCGTCGCCGATGAGCTCCACCCGCACCTTGCCCTCGCGCACCAGCGGCGCCGCCGCGTCGATGAGCATGGCCATGCCCTTGTACGGCACGAAGCGCCCCACGAACGCCACCCGCAGCGGCTCGCCGGGCTTCGGCGGCTCCGCCTTCGACGTGCCGAAGCGGCGCACGTCGATGGCGTTCTCCGGGATGTAGACCACCTTGTCCTGGTACTCCCGCGCCAGCTGCGCGCGCGTCGCCCGCGAGCCCATCATCAGCGCCGCCGCGTTCTGCCGCGTCGACTTGTAGAAGGGCATCAGCTTGTAGACGTCCCGGATGTAGCTCAGCCACTCGCGCTCACGCACGCGCGCGTCCCCGAAGCCCTTGGGCCACGGCAGGCCGCCGTTCATGGGCCCCATGATGAAGGGCACCCCGGCGTCCGCGCACCGCGCCGCCAGCGTGCTGGGCGTCGTGGGGCTGATGGGCGTGTAGCGGTGCACCACGTCGAATTCCTTCGCGCGGATGCGGTCCCCGAAGCGCCGCCAGAGCAGCTCCTCGAAGTAGTAGTACGGCAGCACGCTCAGCGCCGTGGCCGTCGTCCAGCCCACGCCCGCCTTGCCGCGCAGCACCTCGCCCACCTTCTCCAGCGGACGCTCCACCGGCGTGGAGTCCAGCGCGGTGAAGTCCTTCCCCTCCACCAGCCCCTGCTTGAGGATGTTCTCGCGGTTGCGGACCTGGGTGACCAGGTGCACGTCCGCCACCTCGGCGAGCGCCCGGGCCAGGGACCAGCCTTCCAGGGGAACGCTCACCCAGTCTGGGTTGCACAGCTCAGCAATCAGGAGGACGCGGGGTCGGGAGCCAGCCATACGCCTTCCGCATCTATCCCAACCCGGGCCCGGGATATAGCCTCCCCCCTCGCTCCAATGGCCTTCAAACCCTCCCCCGCCGCCTGGCTCCAGTACATCGTCATGGTCGTGGGCCTGGGCGCCGTCACCCTGGGTGCGGCCGCCGTGGGTAACGGGGACCCCATCGTCACGCTGGCGCCCGTGCTGGCCTTCACGGTGGTGTGGGTCATCCTGAAGATGCCGCTGCGCTACTTCGCGCTGGTGGTGCTCTATCTGGTGCTGGCGGCGGACTACACGCCCGAGCGCCCCCAGTCGATGTTCTGGCCCTCGCCGATGTTCCCCTTCGGCAAGCTGCTCTTCACCCAGATGCACGAGCTGGTGGGCATTGGCGCGCTGCGGTTCCCGCTGGTGGACGGGCTCATCGTCTTCGCCATTGGCCTGGGCATCTACCGGCGGGCCACGAAGTCGAAGATTGATCCGCCCGTGGTGCCCATCCCCCGGCCGCTGGTGGTGACGCTGACGATGTCCTTCATGGCCATCATGTGGATGGAGGTGTGGGGCATCGCGCGGGGCGGGGACCTGAAGAACTCGCTGTGGCAGTGGCACCAGGCCGCGGTGCTGCCGCTGGTGGCCATGATGTACCACTACAGCCTGCGCGGGCCGGAGGACTGGCCCGCGGTGGCGAAGACCATCATCGCGGCGGCGCTCACCAAGTCCGCGGTGAGCACCTACTTCGCGCTCGTCATCATCCCGGCGCAGGGGCTGGAGGTGGAGTACACCACCTGCCACTCGGACTCGATGACGTTCATCTTCGCCATCACGGTGTGCATCGCGCGCTGGCTGGAGCGGCCCAAGTCCGGCCACGCCATCCGAGGCCTCATCATCATCATCCTGGTGTTCATCGGGATGTTCTTCAACGACCGCCGGCTCGCGTACGTGAGCCTCGTGGGCGGGCTGGCGGCGGCGTACCTCTTCAACCCGTGGACGCCGCTGAAGAAGGCCCTCACGCGCGCCCTCATCGCGTGCTCACCGCTGCTGGTCGTGTACATGCTGGTGGGGTGGGGCTCCAGCAGCGGCATCTTCAAGCCGGTGCAGACCTTCCGCTCCATCATCGAGGGCCAGCACGCGGAAGGGGAGCTGGACTACCGCGACATCGAGAACCTCAACCTCATCGCGACGTGGGCCACCAACCCCGTGTTCGGCACGGGCTACGGGCACGAGTTCCTGGAGCCCTACCCGCTGCCCAACATCGCGTTCGTGTTCCCCACGTACCGGTTCCACCCGCACGACTCGCTCTTGGGCCTGTTGGCCTTCGGAGGGTGGTTCGGCTACACGATGGTGTGGATGTACCTGGTGGTGACGGTGTACCTGGCGGCGCGCTCGTACCACCGCGCGTACGCGGCGGAGCACCGGACAGCGTGCCTGGTCATCGTGGGCGTCATCGCGTCGTACCTGAACCAGGTGTTCGGAGACATGGGCATCATCTCGTACATCTGCACGTTCCAGGTGGCCGTGGCGTCGGTGCTCGCGGGCAAGCTGTCCATGGTCACCGGGGCGTGGCCCTGGCCGCAGCGGGAGAAGGTGCTGGGCCTGACGCGCGCGGCGCCGGAAGAGGCCCCGCCCACCGGCGCGACGGCGGCCTAGCGCTGGATGGACAGGATGCGCCACTGGCGCGTGTCGATGGCGTACGTGGCGCTCGCGTCCGTCACGGGCCCTTCGGAGTTGCAGGCGTCCTGCCGGGGCACGAAGCGCACGAACATCACGCCCTCCGGGCCGGGCGCCGTCCACACGTCGAAGGAGTCCCGCCGGTAGAGACACAGCTCGTCCGGCGTCGCGCCCTTGTGCGGCTTCAGGTCCAGCGGCCGGAAGTCGTCCATCGCCAGCTGGGTCGCGACCGCGACGGTGGCGGGCGTCCGCATGCGCCCCTCCGCGGGCAGGTCCAGCGGGAACTGGAAGCGGGCCGCCTCCTCGGGCGGAGCGTGGGGAGGCCGCACCGGCCGCGTGAAGAGCGCGCAGCCGCACAGGGGCAACGCAATCAGCGCCGCGAGCCCGCGCTTCACGAACAGCACTGACCAACCCTGGCGCCCCATCTAGTCCTCCACGGGCGTGATGAAGCCCGTGTCCTTGTCCGCTTCATGGATGTACCCGATGAGCTTCCACGCCTTGCCCTGCCGCAGATAGACCTCGCCCGGACGGCGCTCGCCCTGGTGGGGGACGAGCTTCGTGATGGTGCATCCTGAATCAAATTGGACCCGCAGGGTCCAACGTTGTGACTGACTCCAGCGGTCCTCCTGTGACATTCCCGACGGGAACCAGGGGTGGCTGTGGAAGTCCGCCAGCGTGGACGCGAGCCCCCGGTCGTCCTTCACGACGCTGGGCACGCTGCAGCTCTTGCGGCGCAGGTCCGCGCCCACCAGCGTCGTGCGCCCCAGGGGCGACGGCCAGCTCGCGTAGTACTCCCCGGAGCCCAGCGAGTAGATGAGCCCGCAGTACTCCTGGCCGTAGTCCCGCTCCCTGGCCCGGTCCAGCGCCATCACCGCCGGACAGAGCTGGTCGATGACCTCATCCACGTCCGCCGACGGGTGCACCGCCGGCCACGGGCCCTTCACCCAGACCCGGGCGCCCCGCTGGCCGAAGAGGGTCTCCCTGCCGCTCTGGAAGTAGGACGTGCCGGCGCAGCCCAGCAGCAACGCCACGCCCACCGTCCATGCATTCCGTCCGCGCATCCCGTCTCGCCGCTCCCGTGAGGGGAACCGACAGGACCCATAGCACAGCCAAACCTTCAAAACACGACTTCAATGTAAAGCGCATCAAGCCCGTTCATGGAGCGCGAGGCCTGGCGGCTCCGGGGCGCCAGTCGAGGCGCCTCCCCGCCCGTCCGCACCGCGTCCGGCCCTTGGCCTTCCGCGTCACCCCCGCTGGACAGCCCTCGCCCAGGGTGATTGTTTGTTCTCAAATAATTGCAGGAACCGGGAGAGTGCCGTGCGTCGTTTCGTGCCGCCGTGGCTGTGGGCGTTGCTGCTGTTGGGGCCGGTGGGGGCCTTCGCGCTGAACGGGGGGCTGCCGCCGCCGCCCGCGGACGTGGACCGGAGCACGCCGACGGCGACGGCGGCGGGGTTCCTGGACGCGGCGCATGCGCGGGACGCGGCGCGGGCGCCGCACTACCTGGACCTGTCGCGGATGCCTCCGGAGCAGCAGGCGGAGGAGGGCTTGAGGCTGGCGCGGCGGCTGGTGGTGGTGATGGACCGGACGCTGTGGCTGGACTTCGCGCGCATCGGCAAGGAGCCGGTGGGCCCGGGGGAGCGCGCGCGCCGCGAGGTGCTGGGCCAGGTGGCCACGGCGCGAGGCCCCCAGGACATCGTGCTGGAGCGGGTGGACGCGGAAGGGGGGCCCGTGTGGGTCTTCAGCGCGGACACGGTGGGCGCCATCGACACGCTGTTCCAGGAGCACGGGTCGCCCCTGCTGGAGATGCTGCCGCCGGTGTTCTTCACGCGCCCGCTGTGGGTGCTGGAGGCGTGGCAGTGGCTGGGGCTGGGGCTCGTGCTGGTGTTGGCGTGGGCGTTGGGCCGGCTGGTGGAGGCGGTGACGCTGCGCGTGGGCGCCCGGGCCGCGGGGCTGACGAAGTCCGGCTGGGATGACGAGCTGCTGGCGGCGGGCCGGGGGTGCATCCGCTACGTGCTGGCGGGCATGCTGGCGGCGGCGGGCGCGCGGCTGCTCAAGCTGCCTCCGCCGG
>NZ_JBKGHJ010000168.1:0-15803 GCF_046520365.1 Corallococcus sp. 4LFB | reverse complement strand
CCCGCCGCGGCCGCCGAGCCCGCGGTGGCGGCGCGACGGCCCCCCCCCGCCCCGTCCGCTTCCGACGTGGAGAGCGACCCCCCGGGCGCGGAGGTGAAGGTCAACGGCAGGGTGCGCGGCAACACCCCGCTGACCATCACCCACACCCCGGACAGCCCGGGCCTCGCGGACGTGGAGGTGTCGTTCGCGATGGACGGCTACCAGACCGTCAGCAAGACGTACTCGGGTGAGCCGGGCACCACCGTCAACGTCTCCATCAAGCTTCCGCGCATCAAGAAGCAGGCACCGAAGCCTTCCCCCAAGGCTCCGAGCTCCTCGTACAAGGACGATCCGTACCAGTGAATCCCCCGACAGCCTTCCGACGTGGAGCGCTCCTCGCGCTGTGTCTTTGCGCGACCGAGGCCCTGGCGGACGCGCGCCTCGAAGCGCGCCGCCACTTCCGCAATGGCATGAGCCTCATCGAGCAGAAGCAGTTCGATGAGGGCATCGCCGAGCTGGAGGAGGCCTACAACATCAAGCCGCACCCCAGCGTCCTCTACAACATCGCCCGGGCGTACCAGGACGCGGGCCGGTTCGACGAAGCGCTGGACCGCTACAAGCGCTACCTCGCGTCCAACCCGCCGGACGCCGCCAGCGTGCAGGCCCAGGTGGCGCGCCTGGAGGCCACGCGCCAGGCCGCGCAGGCGGAGGCCCCCGCCCCCGGCACCCAACCCGCCGGCACGTCCGGCACGGGCTCCACCACCGGGCTGCCCATGCCCCCGCCGCCCCCCACGAGCATCCAGGCCCAGCAGCAGCTGGCCACGCTCATGGAGCGGCTGGAGAAGGCCGTCAACCGCGCGGAGTCGCTCACCGCCCAGCCCCAGGCGCCGAAGCAGCCCGCGGCCACGCCCGGCACGGACGCCAGCGCCAGCGCCGAGTCCGGTGACACCTCCGGCGACCAGGGCCTGGTGCCCTACGAGGAGCGCGTGGTGACGGCCAGCCGCCGCGCCCAGTCCTCGCTGGAGTCGCCCAACGCCACCACCGTCATCACCGCGGAGGACATCCGCCTGTCCGGCGCCACCACGCTGCCGGAGCTGTTGCGCCGCGTGCCCGGCGCGGACGTGATGGCCATGGGCGTGGGCAGCGCCAACGTCAGCCTGCGCGGCTTCAACCAGCGGCTGGCCAACAAGGTGCTGGTGCTGGTGGACGGCCGCACCGAGTACCAGGACTTCCTCGGCCTCACGCTGTGGGCGGGGCTGCCCATCGGCCTGGAGGAGATTGACCGCATCGAGGTCATCCGCGGTCCGGGCAGCGCGCTGTACGGCGCCAACGCGATGCTGGGCGTCATCAACATCATCACCCAGGCCCCCGGCACCGGCCGGCGCGCGCGCTTCGGCGCCATGGCGGGCGGCGGCAACACCGTGCAGGGCTCCTTCGTCAGCCACGGCCAGAACGGCGCCCTGCGCTACCGCGCGTCCGCCGCCTACCGGCAGGAGGACAAGTGGAGCCGCGATTACGCGTCCGGCCGCCCGGACTTCGCCCTGGAAGGGCCGGCGGATCCGGACCTGGGCCAGCGCGGGGCTCGCGCCAACCTGTCCACGGTCTACTCGTTCGAGGAGGGGCGCGCGATTGGCCTCTCCGGCGGCGTGCACCGCTACCTCACGGAGATCTATCCGCTGGGCCTGCTGCGCAACTACTACATCGACGGCCTGGGCGCGTACGCCAAGGCCGACGTGGAGCTGGGCGCGGTGAAGCTCAAGGCGTTCTGGAACCACCTGTCCGGCGACGCGGGGCCGCAGTACGAGCCCATCGGTCAGCGCTCGGCCGCCACCACCGTGGCCTCCAACGTCTTCAACGGCGAGGCGCTGTACGCGCGCAGCTTCGAGCTGGCCGGTGAGCACCAGGTGAACATCGGCGTGGAGGGGCGCCTCAAGCGCGTGGCCTTCACCTACCTGGACGGCCTGCGCGAGGAGTTCCACGCGGCGGCCTTCGTCCAGGACGAGTGGCGCATCGTGCAGCCCCTGCGGCTGGTGGTCAGCTACCGCGTGGACCGCCACCCGCTCCTGGACAAGGGCAACCCGGGCATCGCGCAGTCGCCGCGCCTGTCCGCGGTGTTCCAGCCCATGGAAGGGCACGCCTTCCGCGCGTCCGTGGCCACCGCCTTCCGCGAGCCCACGTTCCTGGAGAGCTACACCCGGCTGCCCGTGCCCGTGCCGGGCGTCAACGGCGTGAGCCTCTTGACCACCGGCAACCGGACGCTGCGCCCGGAGCGCCTCAACGCGCTGGAATTGGGCTGGCGCGGTGAGTCCCCGCGCCTGGGCCTGGACTGGGACGTGGCCCTGTACCAGAACACGGTGAAGGACCTCATCGCCCTGTCGCCCGTGCAGCCCCTGCCCGCCGGCGAGGCCTACGACAGCGGCACCGGCAGCTACCTCCTGGGCCGCTCGCTGTTCACCAACGAGGCCGCCATCTACACCGCGCGCGGCGTCGAGGCGGGCATCAACGTGTCCCCCATCGACGGCCTGGGCGTGAAGGCGAGCGCCGCGTACCAGCACGTCTCCTCCGACCTGCCGGAGGACGAGGGCCAGTGCGGCACGTGCAGCCAGGCGCCGGCGTTCCGGCTCTTCGGCGGCGTCACCTACCGCACGCGCACGGACCTGGAGTTCGGCATCGAAGCGGCGTTCACCACCTCCACCACCTGGGTGGAGCGCGAGCCCTCCGCGTCCGACCCGACGCGCGTGGACCTCATCGCCAACAACCTCCCCGCGTACACCGTCGTCAACGCCCGCGTGGGCTACACCGTGGTGAAGGACTTCGTCTCCGTGGCGCTGCAGGGCAGCCAGCTCGGCGGCAGCCACTCGGAGCACCCCTTCGGCAACCGCATCGAGCGGCGCGTGTTCGCCAACCTCACGGTGACCCCATGAAGCGCCCCCTCTGCTTCCTCGCCTTCGCGCTCGCGTCGCTCCTGTCCGGCGGCTGTGATTCCCCGGACGTGGTGCCCACGGCGGACGGCCGCCAGAACACGCGCTCGGCCCGCATCGAGGGCAGCCTCGTGGTGCAGTCGCGCGCGCGCGGCAACGCCATCGTGTTCCTCTACGACGCGGCCAACCCGCCGCCGCCCGCGGGCTCCGGCCGGCCGGTGGCCTTCACCGTCGTCACCGCCGCGGAGCTGTTCGGCGCGTCGCTGGGGGACAGCTCCACGGGCCCGTTCACCGCGCCGTTCTCGCTGAGCCTGGTGGAGCCGGGCCGCTACCTGCTGCGCGGCTTCATTGACGCGGACACCTGCCGCAACGTGCCGCAGCCCTGCCACGTGTCCGACTTCAACCCCTGGTACGGCGTCACCTCCGAGCCCAACGCGGGCGACGTGGGCGGCGGCGCCGTGGACCCGGCCACCGGCGCCACGCGCATCCTGGAGGTGACCACGGACGCGGACGGCTGGCCCCAGCCGCTCACCGGCGTCTCCGTGTCCTTCGCGGACTCGGCCACCGTGCCCTTCGACCGGCCCGCCTTCCAGACCGCGGACGCGCGCGAGTTCACCCCCGCGACCACGCCCACGAAGCTGCTGACGCTCACGCCGCAGGTGCTCACCGGCGCGGTGGATCAACGGCCTCCTGGCTTCTGGGTGCAGCTCGTGGACGCCAACAAGGACGGCGTCCCGGATGACGCCAACGGCGACGGCGTGCCGGACTTCTGGCCGCGCGTCATCGTGCGCAAGCTGGCGGAGGGCGTGACGGGCTACGTGGACGAGAACGACCTCGACCGCGACGGCGTGGTGGACCAGGAGGGCGTGGACTACGCGCGCGCCAACGGCGGCCTGGACGGCAAGCCGGACGTCGTGGTGCTGGCGGCCGGCCTGGTGCCCGATCCCCTGCTCGCCGCCCTGCTCGATGGTGAAGGCAAGCCCCGCCCGCAGCCCGTCTTCGTCCCGCAGCTCCTGGTGGCCATCCGCGCCCTGGCGCTGGACGCGCGCGACCCCGCCGCGCCCGCGCCGCTCGCGGCCGTGCCCCCGGGGCGCTACAGCGTCACCCTGCTGCAGTCCACGGGGCAGACGTGGCGGCTGCCCAACGAGCTGGACCCCGCGCTCGCCGAGGCCGTGGGGCTGCCGGGCGTGCAGTCCCAGGCCTTCGTGCTGGAGGTCCGCTGAGGTCGGCTGTGCCCTCCTGAAATCGCGGCGTGGCGCCCTGGGTTGCTTTGACTTCGCAGGGCCCATCCGCGACCATGGAGTGGAGCTGCTGGAGGCGTTCCCCCCTCCGTGAGGTTTTGATTCCGATGAAGGCCGGCCCTCTCTCCGCCCCCGAATCCGCGCCCTCCCGCCCCACGGGGAGCACGCCCACGGTCCGTCCGGCCGGGAGCACGGGCCCGCAACGCGTGCTGCTGGTGGACGACAGCCGCTCCATCCGGACGCTGCTGAAGATCTACCTCATGGCCCGCAGCTTCGAGTTCCTGGAGGCCGAGTCCGCCGAGGAGGGCCTCAAGGTCGCCGAGGCGGAGCAGGTGGACCTCATCCTCACCGACTTCCACATGGACGGGATGAACGGCGCGGACTTCGCCGCGCAGGTCCGCGCCAGCTCCAACGCCAGGCTGTCCAAGGTCCCCATCCTGATGATGACGGGCGACCCGAACGTGGCGGAGGTGCGCGCGCTGGGCCAGAAGGCCGGCATCAGCGCCTTCGTGCGCAAGCCGGTGAGCTGCGCGCAGCTGATGACGCTGGTGGACACCATCCTCCCGCTGCCCCGCGCCGCCGCGAAGTAGCGCCCCGCCTCAGGCCGGGCGCTGCGTCGCCAGCGCCCGCCGCTTGCGCACGGCCTCTCCCACGCGCACGGCGAAGAGCAGCGCCAGGACGGCCCCGTAGAGCACCGGCTCCGTGACGTCCTTCTTCACCCGCCACACGAAGTGCACCACGCCCAGCACCGCGGCCACGTAGGCCAGCCGGTGCAGGCGCTGCCACCTGGGGAAGCCCAGCCGGCGCACCCACTTGTTCGTGGACGTGACGGCCAGCGGCACCAGCAGCATGAGCGCGGTGAAGCCCACGGTGATGAAGGGCCGGGTGAAGACGTCCTCCGCCATGGCGCGCACGTCCAGGCCCTGATCCAGCGCGGAGTACGTGAGGAAGTGCGCCGCCGCGTAGGTGAAGGCCAGGAGGCCCAGCGTGCGGCGGATGCGCGCGGGCCACGTCCAGCCCGTCACCAGCCGCACGGGCGTGCACGCCAGCGACGCCATCAGCACCGCCAGCGCGAAGAGGCCCGTCTGGTTGAGGGCGAACTCGATGCCGTTGGCCCCCAATTCCCCCTGCGCCCCCAGCACCGCGAGTTGCACGAGCGGCGCCAGGCCTCCGACGGCGATGGCGGGGTTGAGCCAGGGGAGCTTGGAGGAGGCCATGGTTTTAGAAGTCCCGCTTCAGGTCCATGCCGCGGTAGAGGCCGGCCACCGCGTCCGCGTAGCCGTTGAAGGGCAGCGTGGGCCGGCGCGAGCCCTCGCCGATGCGGCGCTCCGAGGCCTGGCTCCAGCGCGGGTGGTCCACCGCCGGGTTCACGTTGGCGTAGAAGCCGTACTCGCGCTTGTTGGCGAGGTTCCACGTCGTGGGCGGCTGCTCGCGCGTGAGCGTGATGCGGACGATGGACTTGATGCCCTTGAAGCCGTACTTCCACGGCACCACCAGCCGCAGCGGGGCGCCGTTCTGCGGCGGCAGCTGCTTGCCGTAGAGGCCCGTGGCCAGCAGCGTCAGCGGGTGCCGGGCCTCATCCAGGCGCAGCCCTTCGACGTAGGGCCAGTCCAGCACCGGGCTCTTCTGGCCGGGCATCTGCTCCGGGTCCTCCAGCGTGGTGAAGGCCACGTACTTCGCGAAGGACGTGGGCTGCACGCGGTCCAGCAGCTTGCCCAGGGGCAGGCCCAGCCACGGAATCACCATGGACCAGGCCTCCACGCAGCGCATCCGGTAGACGCGCTCCTCCAGCGGGAAGGCGGAGATGAGCTGATCCACGTCCACCGTCCACGGCTTGTGGACCTCCCCGTCGATGACGACGGTCCACGGCCGCGTCTTCAGCGTGTGCGCGCGGCGGGCCGGGTCGTTCTTGTCCAGGCCGAACTCGTAGAAGTTGTTGTAGGTGGTGATGTCCTCGTAGGGCGTGCGCGGCTCGTCCGTGACGAAGACGCCCTGGGCGGGGGCCACCGGCTGCTCCACCGCGCCCGCGTCCGGCACGAAGCCGTCCATGGGCCGGGTGCGCTTCATGCCCAGCAGGTACAGCCCGCCCCCCACCACCGCGGCGGTGCCCGCGAACAGGCCCGCGTTCTTGATGAACTCGCGGCGGCGCAGGTAGAGCTTCTCGGGCGTCACTTCGGAGCCGGGGGGCTCGGGAGGGAGCGTGTCGCGCATGGCTCCCTCTATAACGCTCCAGGGCCTTTTCCGGTTACCGCCGGGCGTCCTTCACCCGCCACAGCCGCCACCAGGGCGTCCCGGGGGACTGATGGTGCTCCCAGTGGTAGCCGAAGAAGAAGCACGACAGCAGGGCCCACGGGTGGTTGCGCGGCAGGGTGCGCGCGTGGTGCGGCGCCATCCCTTCCGTATCCGGACGCCGGTGCGGCAGGTACGTGCCGAAGTAGAAGAGCTGCACGGTGGCCAGCACGGACGGCAGCACCCAGAAGGCCAGGATGCGCGCCTGGGGCACGCCCAGCCAGAGCAGCGCGTTGAACTTCAGCGCCATGACGGCGATTTGAGGCCACGTCGTGTAGCGCGCCATGAAGGCCCCGAACCACGGCCAGAAGGCCAGGCCCCGGGCCGCGAAGTCCGGGTCGTGGTCTCCGGTGGGGTCCGCGTGGTGCGCGCGGTGGTTCACCACCAGCCGGCGGTAGGACAGCCCCGCGAAGAGGAAGCAGGCCAGCGTACCCACCCCCGCGTTCACCCGGCGGTGCAGGGACACGGTGCCGTGCATGGCGTCATGGCCGGTGATGAAGAGGCCGGTGGACAGCCACATCTGGAAGAGGACGTGCAGCCAGGGGAGCGGTGAGGCCCACGGCAGGGCAGGCCCCGCCAGCAGCCACGCCAGGTGCCCGCCCCACGCGCCCACCAC
Source organism: Corallococcus sp. 4LFB (assembly GCF_046520365.1). Classification (NCBI taxonomy): domain Bacteria; kingdom Pseudomonadati; phylum Myxococcota; class Myxococcia; order Myxococcales; family Myxococcaceae; genus Corallococcus; species Corallococcus sp. 4LFB. Next base: position 8,757 of record NZ_JBKGHJ010000168.1, on the reverse strand, counting down.
CGCGAGCGCGAGCACGACGCCCCACGGGTCGGGGGGCACGGAACGGGCGGGGGACTCGGGCGGCATGGTTCCCTTACTGGCCATGCCCCGCCCCCCGCGCACGAAGAAAAGCGCGCGGGTGGGACGGGGAGCGGCCGGGACGCTACTTCTTCGCGGACGCGGCGGCCGGGGCGCCGAAGTCCTTCACCAGCGACTCGGCGGTGACGTAGCGCGGCTCGATGTCCACTGGCACGTTCTTGAGCCGCTCCAGCACCTTCTGCACGGAGGGGCGCACCACGCCCTGCTTCGCGAGCAGCGCCTCCGCGGCGGCGCGGTCGCCCTTGGCCTGGAGGGACATGAGCTGGTTCGTCAGCGACGTGACGGACGCCTGCATCTTGTCGGGGACGACCTCGAAGGTGCCGTCCGCGTTCACCTTCACCGCGCCGGTGTCCAGGAAGTGGTTGAGCTGCAGCGCGATGCCCTTGCCGTGCGCCTCGTCGATGCCGAAGCGGATGGAGCGGAACGCGGACGCGAGGAACGTCGTGTACATGGTCCGCTGCAGGTCCTTGTCCAGCGTGCCCTTGTCCACCAGCCGCTGGAGCGCCCACAGGCCGGAGATGTCCGCCTTGGCCTCCTCGATGGCGCTGGAGGACGCCTGCAGCGCCTGACGCACCGTCGTCTGCTTGCCGGCCACGGTGACGTTGTGGGGCCCCAGGCCGTGCATCAGCTCGTGCATGAGGATGTGCGTGAAGAAGGCTTCGAAGGACACGTCCTTGCGGTCCTTCGCGGGCAGCGCCACCTTCGCGATGGGCAGCAGCACGCGCTGGAACTTGGCCTCCTGGATGTTCTTCAGCATCACGCGCTTGGTGCCCTTCTCCGCCGCCACGCGCTCGTCGTTGGGCAGGTTGAAGGCCGCCGTCTGCACGCCCCGGTTGCCGTCACCGGAGGAGTACAGGCTGTTGATGACGCGGATGGGGGCCAGCGCGCCCAGCTTCGGGTTGCGGAGGCCCGCGTCGATGGGGAGGTTGTTCTCCAGCTCCTGGAGCTCCGCGCTGAACTTCGCCAGCTTCTGCGTCTCCGCGTCGTCGCGCACGCCGATGAAGGCCTCGAACGCGGCCTTGTAGTTGAACCAGCCGTCCTCGTAGACCTCGTAGGGCCCGATGGTGGGCTCCACGCTCGCGTCCAGCTCCATCCACGCGACCTCGCTCGCGTAGTAGTCGTTGGACAGGAACGCCGCCGCGCGAGCCTCCAGGAAGCGCTTGAGCGTGGGCTGCTGGGTGAGCGCCGCCGCCTCACGCAAGAGCTGCGCGGCCATGCCCAGCTCGCCCTGGTACTCCACGCTGTAGGGCACGCTCATGAACTTGCCGTCCGGGCCGCGGCGCAGCGTGGTGAAGAAGCCCGTGGCCGCGTGCTGCTGCGCCTCCGGCAGGCCCTTCACCCACGCCTCCACCTCCGCCTTGGTGGCGCCGGCGGGATAGAAGTTCCCCTCGTCCGGCTTGGGCGGCACGCCGGGGATGAACGGCTTCGCCTCGTCCAGGCGCGACCAGGGGCCCTTGTTGAGCAGGAACGCGTGCAGCCGCTCCTTGCCCAGGGGCGTGGTGTCCTTCACCAGGTCCAGGAGCAGCGTCGGGTTGCCCGCCCACGCCTGGCTCAGGAAGAGCGGGTCCATGATCTTCGCGGCCAGGAGCACCTTGGCCAGGGCGCGCTTCTCCGCGTCCGGCAGCTTGGACACGTCCACCTTGACGTCCACGGGGGCGAAGCGTGCGGTCATCCGCTTCAGCGCCGGGGCGTCGGGCAGGGGGGCGGGGGCCTCCTGGGCGGGCGCGGCGCCCGACAGGAGCAGGGCCCCGAGCAGGGGCAGGAGGGTTCTGGACTTGGGCATGCCTCTTCCCTACCCCAACCCGCCCCCGTCTCCCAGCAACGGGTGGGGACGGATTCCCTCTTCTCGACAAGCCGCCGGGCATGGTTATGGGAAGGGCATTGGCGCGGCTCCCTCGGCGCCCGGAGGCCTTCATGTCCGCAGAGACCCACCCCCAGCGGGAAACCCATTCATTCCAGGCGGAGATCCAGCAGCTCCTGAGCCTGGTCATCAACTCGCTCTACAGCCACAAGGAGATCTTCCTGCGTGAGCTGGTGTCCAACGCCTCCGACGCGCTGGACAAGCTGCGCTTCCGCTCCATCACGGAGCCGGAGCTGCTCAAGGACGAGCCCGCGCTGGAGCTTCGCATCGTCCCCGACGCCGACAAGGGCACCCTCACCATCGAGGACACCGGCATCGGCATGACGCACGACGAGCTGGTGAAGAACCTGGGCACCATCGCGCACTCGGGTTCGCGCGAGTTCATCCAGGCGCTCGCGCAGAAGGGCCAGAAGGACATGCAGCTCATCGGCCAGTTCGGCGTGGGCTTCTACAGCGCGTACCTCGTGGCGGACCGGGTGGAGGTGGTGAGCCGCGCCGCGGGTGAGACGGCCGCGTGGAAGTGGGCGTCGGAGGCGCACGGCACGTTCACGGTGGAGCCGGCGGAGCGCTCCTCGCGCGGCACGGCCATCACGCTGCACCTGAAGGAGGACCAGAAGGAGTTCCTGGACGAGTGGAAGCTGCGCCAGCTCATCACCCAGTACTCGGACTACGTGGGCCACCCCATCAAGCTCCAGGTGACGAAGCACGTGGGCAGCGGGGACACGCAGGCCACGGAGACCGCGCTGGAGGTGGTGAACAAGGCGAGCGCCCTCTGGCAGCGTCCGAAGAGTGAAATCACGGACGAGCAGTACCAGGAGTTCTACAAGCACCTGACGCACGACTTCGACAAGCCGCTGGCGTGGACGCACTTCAAGGCGGACGGCACGCAGCAGTTCACCGGCCTGCTCTTCGTGCCCAAGCACCCGCCGTTCGACTTGAACTCACAGCAGCAGCGCGGCGTGCGGCTGTTCGTCAAGCGCGTGTTCATCATGGACCGCTGCGAGGACCTGGTGCCGCAGTGGCTGCGCTTCGTGCGCGGCGTCATCGACTCGGACGACCTGCCGCTCAACGTGTCGCGTGAGATGTTGCAGGACTCGGCGGTGGTGCGCGCCATCCGCAAGCACGTGGTGAAGAAGTCGCTGGACCTCCTGGAGAAGCTGGCCAAGGACAAGCCGGACGACTACCGGACGTTCTGGGAGTCCTTCGGCACGGTGGTGAAGGAGGGCCTGACGCTGGAGACGGAGTACCGCGAGAAGCTGGGCGCGCTGGTGCGCTACGAGTCCTCGCGCGAAGAAGGGCTCACGTCGCTGGCGGACTACGTGGGCCGGATGAAGGAGGGCCAGGAGGCCATCTATTACGTCTACGGCGAGAGCCGGAAGGCGGTGGCGGACAGCCCGCACCTGGAGGCGCTGAAGCAGCGCGGCTACGAGGTGCTCTTCATGACGGACCCGGTGGACGAGTGGGCCGCGCAGGGCCTGCGCGAGTTCCAGGGCAAGCCGCTGGTCTCCGCGCTCAACGCGGACCTGAAGCTCCAGTCCACGGAGGAGGAGAAGAAGGCGAAGGAGCAGCAGTCCGAGGGGCTCAAGGGCCTGACGGACAAGATGAAGGACGTGCTGAAGGAGGACGTGCGCGAGGTGCGCGTGTCGGACCGGCTCACGGACTCGCCGGTGTGCCTCGTCGTGTCGGAGGGCGGCACCCCGGCCTACCTGGAGCGCCTGCTCAAGGAGCGCGGCAAGGGGATGCCGCGCATCAAGCGCATCCTGGAGGTCAACCCCAAGCACCCCGTCATCGAGCACCTGCGCGGCCTCCTCGCGAGCGACCCGGCCGCGCCGCAGGTGGGCGAGTGGATTGAATTGCTCCACGACCAGGCGCTGCTCACGGAGGGAAGCCCGCTGAGCGACCCGAACCGCTTCGCCCGCCGCATGACGGCGCTGCTCACGCAGGTGGCCGCGAACGCGGGCAACGGCATCCCGGCCGCCCAGGTGCCGCCGCCCGCCGCGACGACGGCTCAGACGCAGACGCAGTCCAGCTGATCACTGGCGCACGGCGTGGCGGGAGCGCTGGACCCGCCACGCCTGTGAGTCCGCAGGTCGTAAGGCCCGCCACGCGGGGACATGGGGCCTCACGCCCGGTTCGCGAGCGCTGCCCCCTTCAGGTCCGCGAGCAACGCCACACCGGTCCACGCGCGGCGGTTCCCGCCTTCCGCCTCGCGGATCAACTCCACGAGCCGTGAGTTCACAGGCACGGGCATGCCGTGCTGCTGTCCCAGACGGACCACTTCGCCGTTGAGGTAGTCCACCTCCGTCTTGCGCCCCGCGTGCAGGTCGTCCCACATGGACGAGCGCGCCTTGGGGTCGATGGCCAGCATCTTCTTCGCCAGCACACCGAACACCGCGTCTGGCGCGCCCAGCAGCAAGGGGATCCACCCTGGCGGCAGCGGCGTCAGCTTCGCGGGCTTCACCCCGGCACGGTCCAGCACCGCCAGCGCCTCCTTCTGCACGAGCGCCAGGCACCGCCGCCACGCGCGCTGCGACAGCTCCTCCTTCAACGGCAGGTCCGCCAGCGCGTTGAGCGCGTTGTTGAGGTTGAACAGCAGCTTCGCCCACTGGACCGCGACGATGTCCGCGTGCTGCTTCAGCGGCAGTCCCGCGCGAACGAAGGCCTCCAGGAACGGCTCGAGCCCCGCGTGCCGCGCGACCTCCAGCGTGCCCTCCGAACCCGCGTGGAAATGGCCCTGCCCCTGCGCCGCGACGTTGAAGGGCACCATCCCCGTGAGCACCGTGCGGCCGGGCAGCAGCCCCCGCAGCACCTCCGCGTTGTGCAGCCCGTTCTGGAAGCTGATGACCACGGCACCGGGCTTGAGCCGCGCCGCGAGCGTCCGCCCCGCCTCCTCCGTCGCCGCGGACTTCACCGTCACGAGCACCAGGTCCGCCGTGGCCAGCGCCTCCGGCTCCGTGTCGATGCGCACGTCCGCCGCGGGCACCTTCAGGTCCGCGCCCTGCCAGTCCGTCAGGTGCAGGCCGTGCGCACGCACCTCCGACACCACCCGCTCGCGGCCGATGAAGCGCACCACCGCGCCCGTCGCGGCGAGCCGCCCACCCACGTAACAGCCGATGCTGCCCGCGCCGAAGACGCAGAGTTCAGGAGACGAAGCCATGGGCGCGCATTGTGGCACGCACGCTCACGTCGCGGGCCACACGACGACGATGAGCACGTCCCACAGCGCATGGCTCACCCAGGACGCCACGGGCGTCCGGCGCCACTCCGCCAGCGCGCCCCAGGCGAGCGACGTGGGCAGCGCGGCCAGCGCCAGCAGCGGCTCACCGAAGCCCAGCAGCACCAGACTCGACAGCACCGCCGACCCGGCGACCGCGCCCCACCGCCCCAGCCGGGGACGCAGCGCGCCCTGCACCCACCCGCGCCAGAACAGCTCCTCCGCGGGAACGAGCACCAGCACCAGGGCCAGCGCCGTCCCCAGCGACCCCGTGCCGAACGTCGCGTAGATGGTTCGCAGCGGCCCGCAGAGTGCGTCCGTGAAGCCGCCACAGAAGGCCCACAGGAAGGCCCGCGCGCCCGCGTACAGCACCACCGCCTGGGCTCCAGCCCATGCGGCATCCGGAAGCGACAGGGAGGGAGGCGGCCTTCGCCAGGGGCCCATCGCCCGCCACGTCACCGCGAGCCAGACGGCGCAGAAGACGGAGGCGACGGCGAAGAAGCGCGGCGGATGCACGTGCACCAGCGCCGTCCAGGCCAGCACACCGCCAGCGGCCGCGGCCCGCCAGACAGGCAGGGCCGCGTCACCAGCCAACGGAGCTCCCCCGGGAGAAGCGGTCATCGCGCGCGGCAGCCTACCCCGGCGCGATGGACGCCGGCGGGCACGTTCACGCGTGCACCGCCGGCGGCAAGCCGGACCGTCACGACACTACGGGAGGCACGCGCCGCTGCCCGCGCCGTCGCTGACACACCGGTAGCCCGTGCGGCACGTCCCCTGGGGGTTGCTGCCCGACGGCGTGCAGGACACGAAGCAGTAGGCGGTGGCGCCCTGGTCGTTGCTGTAGCAGGCCGAACCCGACGGGCAGCTGTCCGTCACGCAGCTCTGGGTGCAGTAGCCGCCCGGGAAGCTGGTGCCGGTGAGGCACTGGCCGCCGGTGCCGCACTCGCCGTTGGTGGTGCAGGCCCCACCGACGGTCGTCGTCGGCGTGTGGTCGTCGTCCGACTGGTAGGGCACCAGCGTGAAGCTGATGCCGCTGGTCGTCTTGCCCTTGGTGACCGGCACGGTCTCCACCTGGGTGGTGTCACGCCAGAAGCCCACGCGGTCGCCGTCGTCGAAGTAGTTGCCCTCGCCGGTGTCGTCGATGGACGCCAGCACCAGGTAGTCCCGAGGCGTCATCTTCAGGCTGTAGTTGTACCCACCGGACGCGGACACCGGGGCGATGCCCTCGTCGTCGATCTGCACCTCGCCCGCGGCGTCCAGGTACGCGAACGCGATGTACGCGTCCTTCTCATCGCTGGCGCCCACGCGGAACTTCACCAGCACCTGCGCGTTGCCCGCGCCGGACGCGCCGGCCAGGTCGAGCTGCGCCACGTAGCTGCCCGCCGGCAGCGAGCCCGGGGTGACGCTCACGTTCAGCGACCCGGACTTGTACGCGGGGATGGACAGCGACGAGCTGGAGACGGACACCGCGGAGGCGTTGGTGCCGGAGACGGTCACGCCCACCTGCAGCGTGCCACCGCCGTTGTTGCGCACCGTCAGCGCCTGCGACGCCGTGCCGGTGAAGGACAGCTGCGTGGTGCTGATGGCCAGCTTCGGCGCGGCGTTGGGATCACCGCCGCCCGGCTTGGCGCGCAGCACCGCGGCGTACGCGTCCACCAGGCCCGCGCCGCAGCCCTCGGAGCACTGGCTCGTCGTGTCCGCGGTGTCGCGCAGGATGCCCTCCACGTCCGTCACCGTGAGGTTGGGGTCCTGCGCCAGCATCAGCGCCACGATGCCCGCCACGTGCGGGGTGGCCATGCTGGTGCCCTGGTACCAGTCATAGGAGGGCTGGTTGCTGCTGTTGGGCAGCGTGGACAGCACGCCGTCCGGGAAGCCGTCGCCGTTGCGGTCCTCGCTCGTCTGGCCGCCGGTGGCCATGATGTCCACCGCCGTGCCGAAGTTGGAGTAGCTGGCGCGCTTGCCGTTGAAGCGCACCGCGCCCACGCAGATGACGTTCTGCTGGTTGCAGGGGAAGCTGGTGGAGGTGTTCGCGTTCTCGTTGCCCGCGGCCACCACCAGGATGGCGCCGCGCGCGGTGGCCGCGTTGATGGCGGTCTGCATCTCCGCCGACGGGGACCCGTTGCCGCCCAGGCTCATGTTGATGACCCGCGCGGGCGTGGTGTTCGCCCGCACACCCGGGACGCTGCCGCCGCTGGCCCAGGTGACGCCCGCGATGATGTCCGCCAGCGAGCCGCCCTGCGTGCCCAGCACGCGCACCGGCAGGATGTTCCGCCCGGACCAGGTGACGCCCGCCACGCCCACGCCGTTGTTGGACGCCGCGCCAATGGTCCCCGCCACGTGCGTGCCGTGGTACGACGAACCGCCGTTGGGCAGGTCCTTGCCGTTGTCCGTCGGATCGGCGTCCACGCCGTCACCGTCGCCCGCGTTGGCGCTGCTGGAGATGAGGTCCACGCCGGTCAGCACGCGCGAGTTCAGGTCCGGGTGGACCGTGATGCCGGTGTCCACCACCGCGATGACGATGGACTCGATGGCGGGCGTATTGAGGTCCCAGGCCGCCGGCAGGTTCATGTTCTTGTAGTGCCACTGCCGCGAGTAGAGCGGATCATTGGGCACGGCCAGCGCGTGCACCCGCACGTTGCTCTCCGCGTTCCGCACGCCCGGCACGGCCTGCACCTGGTGGAGCACGCGCACGTGCTCCGCCTCGGTGAGGGCGCGCACGGTGGGCGTGCCGCCGGACATCGCCTGCGGCTGGCTGACCTCGTAGCGCAAGAGGTGCTGCGTGTCGCTCAGGAAGGCCTGGTGCACGACGTGGTAGCCCGCGACGCGCGCCTGCGCGACGGCCTCCTCGGCGGACAGGCCCGGCGTGTCGAAGTGGACGATGAGCTCCCCGGTCAGCAGCGACGCCTCGTGCGTCAGCGGCTTGGACGGGATGCCCGTGCGCCACACGCCCCGCGCCGCCAGCGCGCTGGAGACCTTCCGGGACAGGTCCTTCGCGCCCGGCAGGGAGAAGAACGCCTCCAGCGACGCCCCGGCGCTCGCGGCGGCGGAGCCCGCCTGGAACGGCTGCAGGGTGCCCGTGACGGTCCCCTTCGTGGAGGTGGTGTCGTCGTCGTCATCGTTGCTTTTGTCGCCGGGACAGGCCACGAGACCGAGCAACCCCAGGAGGGCAAGGCGGCGGAGCATGAACAGATTCCTTGGAGAACGAGTGTGCGCTTCAGACCCTAGGTCCGCTGCGGGCAGCACGTCCAGGAGTCAGGAGCCCGGCCGGCTGGTCCCCCCCCTTCGCGCTTCCGCCCGCGCCCGACGTGTTGTCCGGGAGGCAACGCGTTGCGCCCGGGCCACGGGGAACGCGCGGCGGCGGTCAGCCGGGGGACGCGCCCCGGAGGACTATCTGCCCAGGTCGCGCAGCACCGCCTCCGCCGCGCGGCGCCCCGACGCGAGCGCCCGTCGATGGACGCGTTCTCGCGGTGGTCTCCGCACACATAGAGCCCCGCGGCCAGGCGCACGGGCCGGTGCGGCTCCACCAGCGCGGACGGAGGCTGCGCGGGCAGGGCCTCCGCGATGGCGTATGTGCGCAGGTGCCGCCACGCGGACACCGCCGGGC
>NZ_JBKGHJ010000167.1:0-15842 GCF_046520365.1 Corallococcus sp. 4LFB | reverse complement strand
GCCCAGCCAGCCCGCGCGCCGCGCCATCCTCCGGCAGGTGGAGGGCCTGAAGCTGCCGCACGCGCTGGAGGGCGAGGTCAAGGCCGCGGTGCGCCAGTCCTTCGAGCGCAAGCGCGACGTGCGGGCCGTGGTGCGCCGCGTGCGCAGCGTGGACATGCGGCACCTGCTCCTGGAGCAGACGCTGCTGGGCGGCGCTGGTGGACGGCCGGCGCACGCGGCGGGAGCGGGCCTTCATCGACACGCTGGCGGGCGCGCTGCACGTGCCCCAGGCGGAGCTGCGGCGTCTGGAATTGGAGATGGCGGAGTTCTACGCGCGGCACCGCTCGCTGGTGGATGTCTTCACCGTGTCGGACGCGGCGGGCGCCATGGGCGAGGAGCTCATGGGCGGCATGCAGGAGACGCTGGAGAAGAACTTCCACCGGCTCATGCAGGAGGCGCGCGAGACGGGCGACCTGGCGGTGCTGCTCACCAAGGCGGCGCGGCGCCAGAAGCTCACCGCCGACGAGCGCCAGCGCATGCGCGCCCAGCTCATCGACGTGGCGAAGGCCATCCCCGCGCTGGCCATCTTCGCCGCGCCGGGCGGCATCCTGCTCCTGGCGGCGCTGGCGAAGGTGCTGCCCTTCAGCCTGCTGCCCAGCGCCTTCCAGGACGGGCCCGCGGTGGACTCCGACGACGAGGACACCCTGGAGCGCGAGGCGGTCTGAAGCCCCGCCCCCCCCCCGCGGCCGGCGTGTCTAGTTCGCCTCGGAGACGGTGACGCGCAGGTGCTGGGCCAGCGGCGTGGCGTAGCGCGACGCGGGCACCCGGCGCACGGTCCTGTCCGTGTCCAGGCTCCACTCGGGGGGACCCTGGTGCGGGCCCACGGCGGGCTCCTCGTCCAGCTCCGTGCCCACGTCCCACAGGTACACCCTGGACGTGATGTCGCCCGCCAGCGGGGTGTTGGCGCTGTCGAAGAGGGCGATGCCCTGCTCGTCGGTGCCGAAGACCCAGTCGTTGGACTGGCCGAACATCGTGGCGAAGGACAGCCGCTCCGACGGGCGGGCGGTCACGGTGAACTCATAGGCGTGGCCCGGCAGCAGGGGCCCGGGCGCGGCCGCGTCCACCGGCGTGTTGAAGGTGCCTGACGCGCTCACGCCCATGGGCGGAGTCGTGGAGAGGGCGCTGGCCAGGCTCGAGGTGTCGCCCATCTCCGCGAGCGCCTCCAGGCCCTGCCCCCGGTCCTGCGCCCCTTCCGTGAACAGCGGCGCGGTGGTGTTGTGCACGGCGAAGACGCCCGGGGACAGGGGCGTGGCCACGCCGTTCAGCGGCGTGAGCCAGGTGTGCAGCGCGGTGGTGTCGCCGCCCTCGGCGATGGCCTCCAGGCCCTGGCCCCGGTCGGGCTGGCCCTCGGTGAAGAGGGGCTCGCTGCCCGCCGTCACGGTCCACACTCCCGGCGAGATGCGCACGGGCTTGATGCCCTCGGAGGTGTTGAGGGTGACGCGGTCGTCGGAGACGTTCTCGATGCGCACGGTGAAGCGGTGCGTGGCCGCGTCGTGGGCCAGTTGCACGCGGATCATCGACGCGAGGTCCGGCATGGCGAACGTCTGGCCGTTGCTGAGCACGGGCCGCGTCCCCACGCGCCGCACCATGGCGTTGGAGTCCTTGATGCCCGGGCCATCCGTGGACGCGCTCTGCTTCGGGCCGGTGTGCGGGCCCACGGCGGGCTCCTCGTCCACCTCCGTGCCCGCGTCCCAGAGGAGCACGCGCGAGGTGATGTCCCCCGTCAGCGGCTGCCCCTCGGCGGAGTAGAGCGGGATGCCCTGGGGTTCGGTGCCGAAGAACCAGTCATTGGACTGGCCGAACATGGTGGCGAAGGAGAGCCGGTGGTTGAGGCCCGCGGTGAAGCTGAACTCGTAGGTGTCGCCCGGGGCCAGCGGGCCCGGTGACGTGCCGCTCACCTTCGTGTCGAAGCGGCCGGACTTGAGCTGCTGGAAGGGCGCCACGTTCTCGATGCGCACGCGGAAGCGCCGGGAGGACTGCTCGGCGTCGTCGTCGGAGCCGCAGGCGGACAGCGTGAGCAGACCGAGCGCGGCGCAGGCGGCGCTTCCACGGAAGGAGCGGATGGACATTGCGGGAGCCTCCAGGGGCCTCGCGGAATCGCGACGCCCGAAAGTGTTGCTCCCTCTACGCAGGGGGGCTGGCGGCGGTTACACCCGTTGTCTGGAAGGGATTTCCCGCGAGGAGGGCCGGGGGCGGTCTCCGGCGGGTACGTGGGCCGTGTCACTGTATGATTTGAGAGCGAGTGGACCGCCGCGATGGTTCAATCCCAGTTGCCGCACCTCCTGCGCTACGTGAAGCGGAAGTGAGGGGTGTCAGACCTGTGAGTAGGCTTCACGCCTCATGACAGCAGTGAGGGGGATGTCACGAAGCTCTTGATTGATACGAACGTCCTGATTCCGTTGGAGCCCACCTCGCCCGGGCAGGTCGAGGAGTTGACGGAACCCGCAGCCCGCTTGTTGAGAGCCATCGAAGAGGCTGGTTATCAACTCTTCATCCATCCGGCCACGAGGGTGGATGTCGAGAGGGACCGGGACGAAGGGCGCCGCGAGCTTCGCGAGTTGCTGCTCGGCAAGTACCTCCCACTCCCCGCGCCGCCTCCTGTTCCCGCCAGCTGGGACGAAGTGCTGGGGAGCCCTGAACTTCACTCGAATGATTGGGTGGACCACCAGTTACTTGCTGCTGTGCGGTCCAACGCCGTGGGCGTGCTGGTGACCGAGGACTTGCGCATCCACCGGAAGGCGAAGTGCGTCGGGTTGAAGGAACGCGTTGCCACGGTCAGCGAAACCCTGGCCATGTTGCAGGGCTTGCGAGCCCGGTTCGCCCGGCCGCCACCTGCGGTGGAGTTCACGTTCGCGCATGATGTCGACGCGGACGATCCCTTCTTCGACAGCCTCCGGGCAGACTACCCGCCGTTCGGCGCCTGGCTTCGCAAGTGCCAGATGGAACACCGCCGATGCTGGGTGGTGCGGGGACAGGGGCGTCATCTGGCCGCCCTGTGTCTCATCAAGGAGGAGGAAGGCGTCCTGGGCTACAAGGGCCGTACGCTAAAGCTCTGTACGTTCAAGGTCGCGCCGGAGCATCAAGGCCGACGCCTGGGCGAGCTTCTTCTCAAGAGCGTCTTCGAGCATGTCTCGGAAAACGGACATGCGTTCGTCTACGTGACGGCATACGAGCGCCAGGGTGCGCTGATTGCCGTGTTCGAGGACTTCGGCTTCCAGGTCGAGGGGCGTACGGAATCTGGCGAACTCATCCTTGTGAAACGCATGCGGGCAGGGGACCCGCACGTGGCCCTGGCTCCGCTCGACTTCCACGTGCGCCATGGCCCACCCGCAATGAGGTTCGATGCACCTTCCTTCATCATCCCCATCGAGCCCCGGTTCCATCACCTGCTCTTCCCGGATGCGGATTCACAGCTGTCACTCGAGGCCGGCCTGCACCCCTTTGGAAATGGCTTGCGGAAGGCTTATCTGTGCCGGGCCGTGATCCGTCAGATAGAGCCCGGTGCGTCCCTGCTGTTCTACTTGAGCCACTCCCAGAAGGCCGTGACCGTCATAGGCGTCGCCGAGCAGACGCTGGTGTCCACCGATGTCGATGAGCTCGCTGCCACGGTGGGGAAACGCACGGTCTTCTCCCTTCGCGACATGCAGACCCTATGCTCGAATGGCGAAGTGCTCGCCATCTTGTTCCGACAAGCAGCCATCCTGAAGGAGCCAATCCCTCTGGGTGACCTCTGTCGTCACGGAGTGCTCAACGGCCCTCCGCAGTCCATCACCACGGTGCAGCAGGGAGGACGTGAATGGCTTCGCCGACGCCTCGGGCTGTAGTCCTGCTTCCCATCCAGCCCCAGTATGCGACGTCCATCCTGGAGGGGCTCAAGCGCGTCGAGTTCCGAAAGCGTGCCTTCCGGCGGGAGGTCTCGCACGTCGTCGTCTACTCCTCCAGCCCGGTGAAGCAGGTCGTCGGCTTCTTCGACATCCTGGGCATTGATGAAGCCCCGCCCGCGCAGCTCTGGCGTCGATACTCGCGGGTGGGTGCCATCCTGAAGGAGGACTACGACCGGTACTTCTCGCAATGTGAGGGCGGCGTTGCGATCCAGGTGGGAAAGGTCCACGTCTTCGCGAAGCCCTTCCCGCTGGGGGACATCTCTCCGGAGCTACGGGCGCCCCAGAGCTATGCCTATCTGAGCTCGCACGCCTTCACGAAGATTCGTGGCCGACGAACGCTCGCCACCTGATGGACCGCGAGCACCCCGTCCGCCCGCGGGCCGGTGGGGTGCCTCAAGCGAAGCGAAGGTGCCGCGTCAGCGGCCCGTCGCCTGCGCATCCACGGCGGCCAGCTCGTCCTTCGTGAGCTTCAACTCCGCGCCCGCGAGGTTCTCCTCCAGGTGCTTCACGGAGGACGTGCCGGGGATGGGCAGCATCACCGGCGAGCGCGCCAGCAGCCAGGAGAGGGCAATCTGCGCCGGCGTCGCGTCGTGCTTCTTCGCCACGGAGTCGAGCGTGCTCCCCGGCTTCGCCAGGCCGCCCGTCGCCAGCGGGAACCACGGGATGAAGCCCAGGTTCTCCTTCTCGCAGTAGTCCAACACCTTCTCGTGCACGCGGTCGGTCAGGTTGTAGCGGTTCTGCACCGACACGATGTCCACCACCTTGCGCGCCCGCTCAATCTCCTCCACCGACACCTCCGACAGGCCGATGTGGCGGATCTTCCCTTCCTTCTGCAGCGCCTTCAGCTCACCCAGCGACTCCTCCACCGGGACCTTCGGGTCGATGCGGTGCAGCTGGTACAGGTCGATGCGCTCCAGCTTCAGCCGGCGCAGCGACATCTCCAATTGCTGGCGCAGGTACTTGGGCGCGCCACCGGGTGCCACTCATTGGGCCCCGTGCGCACCAGGCCCGCCTTGGTCGCCACCACCACCCCCTTGGCGTAGGGGTGCAGGGCCTCCGCGATGAGCTCCTCGCTGACGTAGGGGCCGTAGGAGTCCGCCGTGTCGATGAAGTCCACGCCCAGCTCCAGCGCGCGGCGCAACACGCGCACCGCCTCCGCCCGGTCCTTGGGCGGGCCCCAGATGCCGGGGCCGGTGAGCTGCATGGCGCCATAGCCCAGCCGGTGGACGGGCAGGTCCCCGCCCAGCTTGAAGGTGCCGCTCTGCTCCGCGGGTCGCGTCGAGGTTCCGCTCATGGGTGTTTCCTCCGTGCAGGTGAATGCCCCAATGGATGCATGTGCAGGAAATGCGTTTCCCCGCGAACTCAGGAAGCCCGGTAGCGTCCGGCCAGGGAGTGGGTGGCTCCGCGCAGCAGGCCGGCCTCGGCCTTCTCCAGGGCCGCGAGGGCCTCCGCGGCTTCCAGCCCGGGGACGCAGACCGTCTCGCCACGCTCCAGCGCGACGAGCGACGCGGTGACGACGTCCTCCGGCGACATGGTGCCGGGATAGCCGCCGTTGAATTCGGTGAAGGTCATGCCCGGGCAGACGACCTGGGCCGTCACGGTCGTGCCGCGCAGCTCGCCCGCGAGCGTGCGGGTGAAGTGGACGAGGAACGCCTTCGCGCCCGCGTAGGTGGCCCGGTGGGGCAGGGGGCCCGGCGGCAACGCGCCGGAGAAGGCGAGCAGGGAGGCGACGTTGATGACCGCGCCCCTCCCGCGCGCCAGCATGCCGGGCAGCGCCGCGCGCGTGGCCAGCATGGGCGCCATCATGTGCAGGTTCGCCAGCCCCTCCAGGGCCGCGGGCTCCACCTGCGCGAACGGGCCGTAGCCGCCCACGCCCGCGTTGTTGATGAGCAGGGTGATGTCGTCGCCCGCCGCGCGCCCGGCCACCCGCTGGAGGTCCGCGTGCACCGTGAGGTCCGCCCGCAGCACCTCCGCGCGAATGCCATGCTCCGCCGTCAGCTCCGCCGCCAGCGCCTTCAGCCGCTCCTCCCGCCGCGCGACGAGGACGAGGTCATACCCGAGCGCCGCCAGCCGCCGCGCGTACACCGCGCCAATTCCCGCGGACGTGCCCGTCACCAACGCTGTCCCTCGACTGCCTGCCATGCCTGCTCCTTGAAAGGTGAAGAGGGTGCGCGCCAGGGCCCGCCGCGATGAATGCTGGAGATGGGGACTGCCAACGCGAAGCGCACGCCGCCGGGGCCGCACCCTCGGCCGCTGGGTAACGAAGGGGCGCCGGCCGTGCAAGCCGGATGCAGGCCTGCGCCGCTCCGGCGGCGCTCCTTCAGCCCAGGGCCTTGGCCGCCGTCTCCGGCGTGTCCCGGAACTGCTGGTGGTACAGCTCCGCGTAGTGCCCGCCCTTCGCGAGCAGCTCCGCGTGGGTGCCGCGCTCGACCACGGCGCCGTGCTCCAGCACCAGGATGAGGTCCGCGTGGCGGATGGTGTTGAGCCGGTGCGCGATGACGATGCTCGTGCGGCCCGACAGCAGCTGCCCCAGCGCCTGCTGGATGAGCGCCTCCGTGCGCGTGTCGATGTTCGCCGTCGCCTCGTCGAGGATGAGCACCCGCGGATTGGCGATGACCGCGCGCGCGAACGCGAGCAGCTGCCGCTGCCCCTGGCTGAGCGTCGCGCCCCCTTCGCCCAGCACCGTGTCGTAGCCCTGCGCCAGCCGGGTGATGAAGTCGTGCGCGTGCACCGCCTTCGCCGCCGCCTCCACCTCCTCGCGGGTGGCGTCCTGCTTCCCGTAGGCGATGTTGTCCGCCACCTTCCCGCTGAAGAGGAAGGGCTCCTGGAGCACCATGGCCATCTGCCGGCGCAGGCTGCCGCGCGTCACCTGGCGCACGTCATGCCCGTCCAGCAGCACCGCGCCCCCGGTGACGTCGTAGAAGCGCGGCACGAGGCTGGCCACCGTCGTCTTGCCCGCGCCCGTGCGCCCCACCAGCGCCAGGGTCTGCCCGGGCTTCAGGTGGAAGGACACGTCGCGCAGCACGGGCGCGCGGGGTCGTACCCGAAGGACACGCCCTCGAACGCCACCTCGCCCCTCAGCGGTCCCAGCTCCACCGCCCCGGGCACGTCCGGCGGCTCCGTCGCCTCGTCGAGGATGGTGAAGATGCGCTCCGCCCCCGCCAGCGCGGACTGCATCAGCGCGGCCACGGACGCGGCCAGCTGCACCGGCCGGAAGAACTGCTGCACGTAGATGAGGAACGCCGCCACGCCGCCCACCGTGAGCTGCCCGTCCAGCGCCAGCGCGCCGCCGTAGCCAATCACCAGCGCGGTGGACAGCGTGGAGAGCAGGTCGATGGCCGGCGAGAACGCGGACGTGATGCCCACCGCCGCCACGTTCGCGTCGCGGTTGGCCGCGTTGCGGTCGCGGAAGCGCTCGATGTTCTTCTCCGTGCGGTTGAACGCCTGCGCCTGCCGCACGCCGCCAATCTCCTCCTGGAGGTTCGCCGTCACGTCGCCCACCGTCTGCCGCGTCTTGCGGTAGGCGTTGCGCGCCCGCGACGCGAAGAACCAGGTGGTGAGCACGATGGCGGGGATGAGGGAGAAGCACGCCAGCGCCAGCCGCGCGTTGAGCGCGAACATCGCGACGAGCACGCCCACCAGCCCCAGCAGCGACCCCAGCAGCTGCGTCAGCCCCTGCGCGAAGAGCTGGTTGAGCGTGTCCACGTCGCTGAGCAGGCGGCTCATCAGGTCGCCCAGCGGGCGGCGGTCGAACCACGACAGCGGCAGCCGCTGAAGCCGCTCGAAGAGGCGCTGGCGCAGGTCCGACAGCACGTACTGCCCCGCGTAGCCCACCCGCCACGTCTGCGCCTGCTGCGACAGCGTGCCCACGACGTAGACGCCGAGCAGCAGCCCCAGCGTCTTCAGGAGCCCCCAGCCGTCCCCCGCGCCGATGTCGCGGTCGATGGCGCGGCTCAACAGGTACGGCCCCAGGGCCTGGCACGCCGCGCCCACCAGGATGAAGCCCCACGCCGTGGCGAGCAGGCGCGCGTGCGGGCGCAGCTCGCCCAGGAGCCTGCGCAGCACCTTGCCGCGCTGCTTCGCGCGGCCGGACTCCAGCTCCGCCATGGCCTCGATGCTTCCCGGCCGCCTCATGCCACCTCCTCTTCGCGCGGGGCAGCAGCTGCGAGCCGAGGATGTCGTTGTACAGCTCGCTGGTGGCCTGCAGCTCCTCGTGGCGCCCCTTGGCGGCGATGCGCCCCTCGTCCAGCACCAGGATGAGGTCCGCGTCCCGCACGGTGCTGATGCGCTGGGCGATGACCAGCGCCGTCCTGCGCTTGTCCCGCATCAGCGCGTCCAGCGCGCCCTGGATGGCGGTCTCCGTGCGCGCGTCCACCGCGGACGTGCTGTCGTCCAGGATGAGCAGGCGCGGGTCGGTGAGCAGCGCCCGCGCGATGGCCAGCCGCTGCCGCTGTCCGCCGGAGAGCCCCACGCCGCGCTCACCCACCACCGTGTCGTAGCCCTGGGGCAGCTCGCGGATGAACTCCGCCGCCTGGGCCGCCTCCGCCGCGGCCTCCACCTGGGCCCGCGTGGCCTCCGGGCGCCCGTAGGCGATGTTGTCCCGCACCGTGCCGGAGAACAGCAGCGCGTCCTGGAGCACCACGCCCAGCTGCGAGCGCAGGCTGGCGAGCGTCACGTCCCGCACGTCATGCCCGTCCAGCAGCACCGCGCCCCCGGTGACGTCGTAGAAGCGCGGCAGCAGGTTGATGAGCGTGCTCTTGCCGGAGCCGGTGGTGCCCAGCACCGCCACCAGCTGCCCGGGCTCCAGCGTCACGCTCACGCCGCGCAGGATCTCCCGGTCACTGCCCGCGTAGCGGAAGCGCACGTCGCGCAGCTCGATGCGGCCCTGCAACGGAGGCAGCGGCACCGCGCCCGGGCGGTCCGCCACCTCCACCGCAGTGTCGAGCAGCTCGAAGACGCGCTGCGCGGACGCGCCCGCTCGCGACATGCTGGCCGCGAAGAAGCCCAGCGTCATCAGGGGCATCAGCAGGAAGGCCAGGTAGCTGTTGAAGGCCACCAGCTCCCCCAGCGTCAGCCTCTGGTGGAAGATGCGCCAGCCGCCCACGCCCACCACCATCAGCGTGCCCAGGTTGGCGCAGAGGGTGACGAAGGGGAAGTTGCCGGCCAGCGCGTCCACCACCCGCAGGTTCTTCTCCTTCAGCGCCGCGTTGGTCTTCCCGTAGCGCTCCAGCTCCCGCGCCTCGCCGGAGAAGGCGCGCACCACGCGCAGCCCGCGCAGGTCCTCCTGCAGCGTGGTGTTGAGCACGCCCAGCAGCGCCTGCAGCTGGCCGAACAGCGGCCGCATCCGCCCCATGAACCGGCGCAGCACCCACAGGATGGGCGGCACGGAGCTCAGCGCCGCCAGCGCCAGCACCGGGTCCAGGTACAGCAGCAGCCCCGCGCAGCCCACCAGCATCGCCGCCGCGGCGGCGAACTGCACGACGCCGCTGCCCACGAAGGTGCGCACCGCCTCCACGTCGCTGGTCAGCCGCGTGAGCAGCTGCCCCGTCTGCGCCTGGTCGTAGTAGCTGAAGGACAGCCGCTGGATGCGCGCGAAGAGCGCGTCGCGCAGGTCGAACGCCACGCCCTGCGAAGCGCGCTCCGCCAGGTAGCCCTGCAGGAAGTTGAACAGGCCGCGCCCCAGCGCGATGGCGACCAGCCCTCCCACCGCCAGCCACACGGGCCGCGCCTCCCCGCGCGCGAGCCCCTGGTCG
Organism: Corallococcus sp. 4LFB; assembly: GCF_046520365.1. NCBI lineage: Bacteria > Pseudomonadati > Myxococcota > Myxococcia > Myxococcales > Myxococcaceae > Corallococcus > Corallococcus sp. 4LFB. The sequence continues at coordinate 6,166 of NZ_JBKGHJ010000167.1, read as the reverse complement.
ATGGCGATGCGGATCATCTGCGGCGCGCCCAGGTTCGCCACGGAGACGAGCAGCAGCGACAGCAGCGCCCCCAGCGCCTCCAGGCGGTAGCGGCGCAGATAGCGCAGCGCCCGCAGGACGGGGGGACGGCCGGATGCGGGTGGCGCGGACGTGCTCACGTGGGACCTGGACCCCTGCCTTCCCGTCCGGGAAGGCGCGCGCATGATGGGCGCGCGTCCGCCCCGCTTCAAGCACGACGCAGGCCTCGAAACGACGGTTGCGCGCCGCGCCACGGGCCGTTACCTGGGCCGCCTTTGCTTCCTCCGGTCCCTCACGAGGTGAACGTCATGGAATACAGGCAGCTGGGTGGTTCTGGCTTCAAGGTCCCCGTCCTCAGTCTGGGCACGGGCACGTTCGGCGGCTCGGGGGAGTTCTTCAAGGGCTTCGGCTCCAGCGACGTGAAGGAGGCCACGCGGCTGGTGGACATCGCGCTGGACGCGGGCGTGAACATGTTCGACTCCGCGGACGGCTACTCCGCGGGGCTCGCGGAGGAGATTCTGGGCAAGGCGCTGGAGGGGCGGCGCGACAAGGCCATCCTCTCCACCAAGGCCACGTTCCGCGCGGGCCCGGGGCCCAACGACGTGGGCTCCTCGCGCTTCCACCTCACGCGCGCCGTGGAGGCCGCGCTGCGCCGGCTGAAGACGGACTACATCGACCTGTTCCAGCTCCACGCCTTCGACGCGGTGACGCCGGTGGAGGAGGTGCTCAACACGCTGGACGGCTTCGTGCGCGCGGGGAAGATCCGCTACCTCGGCTGCTCCAACTTCTCCGGCTGGCACCTGATGAAGTCGCTGGCCGTGTCGGAGCGCTACAACCTGGCGCGCTACGTGGCCCACCAAGCCTACTACTCGCTCGTGGGCCGCGACTACGAGTGGGAGCTGATGCCGCTGGCGCAGGACCAGAAGGTGGGCGCGGTGGTGTGGAGCCCGCTGGGCTGGGGCCGGCTCACCGGCAAGCTGCGCCGGGGCGCGCCGAAGCCGGAGTTGAGCCGCCTGAACAACCCCGCCACCGCGGCCGGCGGCCCGCAGGTGCCGGAGGAGTACCTCTTCAAGGTCGTGGACGCGCTCGACGCCGTGGCCCAGGAGACCGGGAAGACCGTGCCGCAGGTGGCGCTCAACTGGGTGCTCCAGCGGCCCACCGTGTCCAACGTCATCATCGGCGCGCGCACGGAGGAGCAGCTGCGCCAGAACCTGGGCGCCATCGGCTGGAACCTCACGCCCGCGCAGGTGGCCACGCTGGACGCCGCCAGCACGGTGCCCTGGCCGTACCCGTACTTCCACCAGCGCCAGTTCCACGAGCGCAACCCGTTCCCGGTGACGTGAGCGGGGGGTGAAGAGGGAGGCGGCCGGGGCCTGGGGCCGGCTGCTTCCGTCCGGAGGGCAGGTTCATTGTCCTGCCGGGCGATGCACCTCACGCAAGAGAACACTTCGCTTCGCGTGGAGGCGCGCTCGCTCATGTCCCTCAAGGAATACAAGCCCGGCAGTCCCTTCCCCGGCGTCATCGGCCGCACCTGGGAGCAGTCGTCTCCCGCGTGGCCTTCCCCCCTGCGCTCGAAGCCGGGCGCGCCCAACGTCCTGTTCATCATCCTGGATGACACGGGCTTCGGGCACCTGGGCTGCTACGGCTCGCCCATCCGCACGCCGAACCTGGACCGGCTGGCGAAGGGCGGGCTGCTCTACAACAACATGCACACCACCGCGCTGTGCTCGCCCACGCGCTCGTGCGTCCTCACCGGCCGCAACCACCACTCCAATGGGATGGCCACCATCACCGAAACGTCGATGGGCTACCCCGGCTACAACGGCACCATCCCCTTCGAGAACGGCTTCCTCTCCGAGATGCTGATGGAGGCCGGCTACAACACGTATGCCCTGGGCAAGTGGCACCTGACCCCCGCGGAGCAGACGAGCGCCGCCGGGCCGTACTCGCGCTGGCCGCTGGGCCGCGGCTTCGAGCGCTACTACGGCTTCCTGGGCGGGGACACGCACCAGTACTACCCGGACCTCGTCCACGACAACCACGCCACCCGCCCGCCCGCCACGCCGGAGGAGGGCTACCACCTCACCCCGGACCTGGTGGACCGGGCCATGGACTGCATCGCGGACACCAAGCAGGTCGCGCCCGACAAGCCCTTCTTCCTCTACTTCGCCCCGGGCGCCATGCACGCGCCCCACCACGTCCCCCGGGAGTGGGCGGACGGCTACGCGGGCCAGTTCGACGACGGCTGGGACGCCTACCGGCAGCGCGTGTTCCAGAAGCAGCTGGAGCTGGGCGTGATTCCAAAGGGCACGCGGCTGTCGCGGCACGACCCGGACGTGCAGGACTGGGACTCGCTGCCTCCGGAGGAGAAGCACCTCTACTCGCGGATGATGGAGGTGTTCGCGGGCTACCTGGAGCACACGGACCACCACATCGGGCGGCTGCTCCAGTTCCTGGAGGACACAGGCGAATTGGACAACACGCTCATCATGGTGCTGTCCGACAACGGGGCCAGCGCCGAGGGCGGACCGCACGGCTCCGTGAACGAGCTGAAGTTCTTCAACAACACGCCGGAGTCGCTGGAGCAGAACCTGGCGGCGCTGGAGGACCTGGGCGGGCCGAAGTACTTCAACCACTACCCGTGGGGCTGGGCCTGGGCGGGGGACACGCCGTTCCGGCGCTGGAAGCGGGAGACGTACCGGGGCGGCACCACCGACCCGTTCCTCGTCCACTGGCCCCGGGGCATCCAGGCGAAGGGCCAGGTGCGCACGCAGTACGCGCACGCCATCGACATGGTGCCCACGGTGCTGGACTGCCTGGGCCTGGAGCCGCCACGGGAGATCCGCGGCGTCACCCAGTCACCCCTGGAGGGCGTCAGCTTCCGGCACACGTTCAACGACGCGAACGCGCAGAGCCACCACCGCACGCAGTACTTCGAGATGTTCAGCTCCCGCGCCATCTACCACGACGGCTGGCGCGCGGTGTGCCCGTTCCCCGGCCCGTCCTTCACGGAGGCCGGAGAGGCGTTCGGCCAGTCGCTGCTCGACGAGGGCCGGCTGCGCGAGCTGGATGCGCGCGGCTGGGAGCTGTACCACGTGGCCGAGGACTGCTCCGAGACCCAGAACGTGGCGGAGGAGAACCGGGGCAAGCTCATCGAGATGATCGCCCTCTGGTACGCCGAAGCGGGGCGCTACCAGGTGTTCCCGCTCGCGTCGCCGACCCTCGCCATGTTCGCCATGGAGCGCCCGCAGCTCACGAAGGCCCGCACGCACTACGTGTACCGGCCGCACACGTCGCCCGCGCCGGAGAACGCGGCGGTGCACGTGCTCAACCGGCCGCACACCATCACCGCCGACGCGGAGGTGAAGCCCGGCACGGAGGGCGTGCTGCTCTGCCACGGGGGGCTCACCGGCGGCTACACGTTCTTCATCCAGGACCGGAAGCTGCACTACGTCTACAACTTCGTCGGCGAGCGCGAGTTCCACATCGAGTCGGCGGTGGACGTGCCGGAGGGGCGCTCGGAGCTGAAGTTCGAGTTCGAGCCCACCGGCAAGCCGGACCTGGCCGTGGGGAAGGGGGCTCCCGGACGCGGCCGGCTCTACATCAACGGGGACCTGGTGGCGCAGAGCACCATCGACGACACCATGCCGGTGGCCATCAGCCTGGGGGAGGGGCTCACGTGCGGCCGGGACGAGCAGTCGTCCGTGAGCCAGCGCTACGCCGCGCCCTTCGAGTTCACCGGCACGCTCCACCAGGTGACGGTGGACGTCGTCGGAGAGCATGTCCGCGACCCGCAGGCGGAACGCAAAGAGGCCCTGGCGAAGCAGTGAAACGACGAGGCCCGGACGGGAGCCGTGAGACTCCCGCCCGGGCCTGGGAACTTCAGCGGACTACCTGGTCACGCCGACGGCGGTCCAGGCCTCGGCGACCTTCTTCACCTCGGTGGAGTCCTTGCCGTACAGGTCCGTGGCGGCCTTGAGGGTGGCGGCGCGGGCCTGGGAGAAGTTCGTCTGCGGCGTCATGTACGTGGTGAGCGCGCGGCCGAAGACCTTGAGGCTCTTCTCCATGCCGATGCCGTCCTTCACCTCGATGCCGGACGTCCTGTTCTTGCCGCCCTCGGTGAGCAGGTAGAAGGCGTTGTTGGCGATGCCGCTGGAGCCGTGGACCTCCGGGTTCTTGGCGAAGTCCTTGTAGTTGTCGATGGAGTAGCCGTCCGACGTCGGGTCGTTCATGTAGCGGAGGGCGTCCGTGTTGTCGCCGTTCTTGGGCGTCCACGCGTCCTCGCCCACCGCCCAGTCGGACTTCACCGAGCTGTTCTTCTGGCTGGCGAACCACTCCACGCCGGTGCCCATGATGTCGCTGAAGGACTCGTTGAGGCCGCCGGACTCGCCCTCGTACTCCAGGCCCGCGGTGCGCTCCGTGAGGCCGTGGGTGATTTCGTGGCCGGCGATGTCCAGCGTGGTGAGCGGGCCGGAGTCCTTCCCGTCGCCGTCGCCGTACTGCATCTTCTCGCCGTCCCAGAACGCGTTCACCAGGTTCACGTCGGTGTGCACGTAGGAGATGAGCTTCTCACCCTTGCCGTCGATGGAGTCGCGGCCGAGGATCTCCTTGTAGAAGTCGTACGTCATCTCCGCGCCGTAGTGCGCGTCCACCGCGGTGGCGGCGCGCGACGGGTCGGTCTTCTCGCCCCAGACGTCGTTCTTGTCGACGAAGCCCGTGGTGCCGGACGCCTCCGCCTTGTTCTTCGCGTCGTACGTCACGATGCCCTTGCCGCGCGTCTTGTCCTCCAGCGAGTACGTGCCGTCCTTGTTCTTCGTCGTCTGGATGTCGACCTTGCCGCTGTACATCGTCTGGTCGTCCGCCACGCGGCCCGTGCCCGGCGGGGTGGGCGCCGTCGGCGGGGTGGCGTCGCCGGCGTGCCGGAGGTGCCCCCGGCGCGCTTCGCGTGGGTCGTGCGGTCCAGGTGGCTGAGGGTGTTGTACTGCTTGAGGGACTCGCCGGTGTTCGCGTCGATGAAGTAGTTCATCGAGCGCGGGTCCTTGCCGTTGGACACGGACGTGTCGGTGAGCGTCACGTGGAAGGCGGCGTGGTACTGGCCGTCCTTGCCCTTCACGATGACCTTCTCCGCGGTGGGGGCGCGGGACGTGTCGCCGTTGAAGTCCTTCTGCGCCACCGCCAGCGCGTCCTTCGCGTTGAGCTTCGTGGGCGCCTTGCCCAGGCCCACCGGGATGTTGGACACGTCGCCCGTCAGGCTGTCGAACTGGCCCTTCGCGTCCAGGTGGCCGATGACCTGCTCACCCGCGACCTTCACGCCCTCGTGCATGCGGTCCATGCGCACGTGCGTCATGCCCAGCTGGTCGCGCTCCACCGACCGCGGCGCGAACGACGTGCCGCCCGTGATGCCCGTCAGCTGCGGGTTCTTCTGGTTCACGTACGCCACCGTCTGCTGCACGGCCTGCTGCGCCTGGGGGCTGGAGAGGTCCACCGGGCCCGGCGTCAGCTTCTGGCCCACGCCGTTCAGCGCCACCGTGGCCTTCGCCTTGGAGGGCGCGCCCGCGCTGAAGCTGGACTGGGAGCTCATCCCCACCGGGCCCTGGGGCTTCACGGTGTTCACGGGCTTCGTGTCCGTGCGGTTCTGGGGGGCGACAACGGGCTTCGAGAGGTCGGTGCGCAGGGCCATGGGGGGAGGCTTTCGGGGCAGGGTGCAGCGGACAAATTGATTCTCGTGTCAGCCGCCCGGATGTTGCGTGTGGGCGGCCTGCTTACATCGGTCATGAGATGGGTTCATCCTCTATGAATTCACTGGTGAAGTTTCCGTCCCTACATCCACCCCGGAAACACATTCCGACGGGTAGGTAGGCAGGCGCGTCCGGGTTGTATTTCCGTTGATTTTCACCCTGCCCGTGCACGGCCGTCCACCCACCGCCGGTCGCTGGTGGCCCGGCTGGCTGCCTGCCCTGCCCGTGGGCGGGCGGGGGCGGATTCCGGCGCTCGCGCGCCCCATCTTGTTGCTCGGAGGGGACGTTCACGGGAGGCAGGCGTGGGGATGCGCGGGGACGGAGGCGAGCCGGTGGTGGAGGGCTGGGTGGCGCCCCGGGGGCGCGCGGCCCGGGGACACCTGCCCCGCCATGTCGCGGGCCTCTTCCGC
>NZ_JBKGHJ010000166.1:0-15957 GCF_046520365.1 Corallococcus sp. 4LFB | reverse complement strand
GCCCAGGAAGGCGCTCGCCCGGCAGCGTCGCCACGGACAGCTCGCGCCACAGCGTGCGCAGCACGTCCAGCGGGCGGCCCTCGCGGCGCTCCTCGTGCGAGCCGCGCCACAACGTGAGCCCGTCCCGGTCCAGCCGCACGCGGCCCGCCGGGTTCACGCCCACGTGGCTGTAGCGCCCGAAGCGCTCGCCGCCGTAGCACGACTCGAGGATGAAGCCGCGGCTCCCGCCGCCCAGCTTCAGGTATGCCGACAGCGGCGTATCCAGGTCCGCCGGCAGCTCCACCGACACCGGCACCGCTTGGCCTGCTTCCGCGCGCTGCCGGTAGGCTGCCTTCCGCTCCTGCGCATCCATGGTCGATTGCCCTGACCCCTCTTCCATCACCCGGAGGGGCGCCCGGGTGCCCGGCCTTCCGGGCTCTGCGACTTAAGGCTTCGCGACGGGCTTCGCCTGAGCGAACACGCCGTCCTGCCACTGATAGACCTCGCGCTCCGTAACCTTCCGCGGCTCGCCTTCTTCCTCCTCCTCCTCGTTCGTGCGCACCACCAGCGCGCGCTTCGCGGCCGGCTGGAAGGAGACCTCGAACGAGCTCATGTTCGGCGGGTCCATCAGCCCGCCCAGCTCCAGCGCCAGCTTCGCCTTGCCCAGGACGCCCGGCTTCCCATTCGAACCGGTGTAGCTCACGTAGGACGTGATGTAGTCGCCGCAGCGCTCCGGCGTGGAGTCCAGTTGCAGCAGCGTCACGCCCGCCTGCTTCGCGGGGACGAGCGTCACCTTCACCGGGCCGCCATGACCGCTGCCGTAGTTCGTGGACGCCACCGCCACGTCCACGCTGCTCACGCGGCGGGGCGGCTTCACGTTCGGCTCCAGCACGCGCACGCGCGCCTTGAACTCGTTGCTCATCACCACCGTGGCCACTTCCATTTCGCCGTCCCCGTCCAGGTCGGCCTCGAAGCGGAACGGCGTGAGCGTGTTGCCGAAGACCCAGCCGGTGACAGGGGCCGCGCCCGGCGCCGCCTTCGCGTCCACGACGGCCACCTGGTACCAGGTGTTGACGTACTCGCCGACCTTCGCGCGAGCCCCCGCCTTCAGCACGCGCACAGGGGTGCCCAGCATCAGCGTCCGCACCACGCCCGCGTCCGCCGCCGCGCTCGCGCGCAGGTTCGCCTCGTCCACGCCCAGGTAGACCTGCTGCCCCGCGGTGAACGCGGTGAACTCGAAGTCCTCCGGAGCAGCCGGCGCGCCCGCCTCCGCCAGCGGCGCGCTGTATTCGAGCACCATGTCCGAAGCAGGGGTGGACTGCGCCAGGGTGAGGGACAGGAGGAGCGCGGGCGTCAGCATCGCGAAAGGGTCCGGAAGTGGGAGGTTCCCGGGTTTATCCCCCGTCCACGCCCACCATCCAAGGGGCCCTCCGGTCCCTGGCTCCGTCGTTTGGACCGCAAGCAGGGCCTGGACGCACGCCCGCCCCCTTGTCAGCGGAGCGCCCCGGGAGGTTGGACCCTGGGTGGCCCCTGTTCCAAGGCCTCGTTACCTCTAGGGAACCGTGGCCACCGCGACGACCCATCAGGACCGACCGCCGTTGGTTTCCGTGACGCCGCAGGGGCTGTACTGCCAGGCGGGGAACTTCCACATCGACCCCTGGCGTCCGGTGGAACGGGCGCTCGTGACGCACGCGCACGGCGACCATGCCCGGAGCGGCAGCAAACGCTACCTGGGGGCCCGCGCCGGACGGGGCTTGCTGCAACGGCGGCTGGGCGCGGACGCGGTCATCGACACGCTGGAGTACGGCGAGCCGCTGAAGGTGGGCGACACCACCGTGAGCTTCCACCCCGCGGGCCACGTGCTGGGCAGCGCGCAGATCCGCGTCGAGCACCGGGGCGAGGTGTGGATCATCTCCGGCGACTACAAGCGCACGCCGGACCCCACGTGCGCGCCCTTCGAGGTGGTGCGCTGCCACACCTTCATCACCGAGGCGACGTTCGGTCTGCCCATCTACCGCTGGGATGACACGGGCCTCGTGGCCCAGGACATCCTGCGCTGGTGGGACGCGAACCGCGAGGCGGGGCGCTCGGCGGTGCTGTTCTGCTACGCGCTGGGCAAGGCGCAGCGGCTGCTGGCGGAGCTGGGCAAGCTGACGGACCGGCCGGCCTACGTGCACGGCGCGGTGAACGGGCTCGTCACCGCGTACCGCGAGGCGGGCATCGCGATGCTGCCCACGCAGCTGGTGTCGGAGACGGAGAAGGGCACGTCCTTCGCGGGCGCGCTGGTGCTGGCGCCGCCGAGCGCGGCCGGCTCCACGTGGATGCGCCGCTTCGGTGAAGCGGAGACGGGCTTCGCGTCGGGGTGGATGCGCGTGCGCGGCAACCGGCGCCGCCGCGGCTACGACCGGGGCTTCGTGCTGTCGGACCACGCGGACTGGCCGGACCTCTTGCGCACGGTGGCGGACACGCAGGCGGAGAAGGTGCTCGTCACGCACGGCTACACCGACCCTTTGTCGCACTACCTGCGGGAGCGGGGCGTGGACGCCTCGCCGCTCGCCACGCCCTTCGAGGGCGAAGCGGAGGATTGAACCGTGCGAGCACTGGCCGACCTGTACGACACGCTCGACCAGACGACCTCCACCAACGCGAAGGTGGAGGCGATGGCGCGGTACTTCCGGAAGACGCCGCCGGAGGACGCGGCCTGGGGGCTGTTCTTCCTCACGGGCCAGAAGCTCAAGCGGCTGCTCACGTCGAAGCTGCTGGTGGGCTGGACGCAGGAGCTGACGGGCATCCCGGACTGGCTCTTCGACGAAGTCTACGCGTCGGTGGGAGACCTGGCGGAGGTGATTGCCCTGCTGCTCGACGGCGCGAACCTCCCGCCCGAGCACGCCGAGGAGCTCCCCCTCTCCCGATGGCTGGAGGAGCGCCTGTTGCCGCTGCGCGGCCTGGAGGCGGCGGAGCAGCGCGAGCGCGTGGTGGGCTGGTGGAAGTCCATGCCCCGCCGCGAGCTGTTCCTGCTCAACAAGATGCTCACCGGCGAGCTGCGCGTGGGCGTGTCCAACACGCTGGTGGTGCGCGCCATCGCGCAGGTCACGGGGCTGCCGCCGCCCAGCGTGGCGCACCGGCTGATGGGGACGTGGACGCCGACGAAGGCGTTCTTCGAACAGCTCATCGCGCCGGACGTGTCGGACGGCCACGTGTCGCGCCCGTATCCGTACTACCTCGCGTCCCCGCTGGAGCAGCCCGCGGAGTCGCTGGGCGAGTTGGGTGACTGGCTGGTCGAGTGGAAGTGGGACGGCATCCGGGGCCAGCTCATCCGCCGCCAGGGCGACGTGTTCCTCTGGAGCCGGGGCGAGGAGCTGATCACCGAACGCTTCCCTGAAATCACCGAGGCCGCCCGGGCGCTGCCCGAGGGCACGGTGCTCGACGGCGAGGTGATGGCCTACGAGGACGGGACGCCCCTGCCCTTCGCCCGGCTCCAGCGCCGCATTGGCAGACAGAAGCTCACGCCCAAGGTGCTGGCGGAGGCCCCCGCCGCGTTCGTCGTCTACGACCTGCTGGAGCAGGACGGCAAGGACGTGCGAGAGCTGCCCCTGCGCGAGCGCCGCGCGAGGCTGGAGGCCCTGCTCGAGGACCACCCGCGCTTCCCCATCTCGCCTTCGGTGACGGCGCCGTCGTGGGAGGCGCTGGCGGAGCTGCGCAAGGAGTCCCGCGAGCGCAACGTCGAAGGCCTGATGCTCAAGCGCCTGGACTCCGTGTACCAGACGGGGCGCAAGCGCGGCGACTGGTGGAAGTGGAAGATCGACCCGTACACGGTGGACGCGGTGCTGCTCTACGCGCACCCGGGCCACGGCCGGCGCTCGTCGCTCTACACGGACTACACCTTCGCGGTGTGGAACGGCGAGGACCTGCTGCCGGTGACGAAGGCCTACTCGGGCCTCACCGACGAGGAGATTGGGCGGCTGGACCGGTGGATCCGCACCCACACGCGGGAGAAGTTCGGCCCGGTGCGCTCGGTGGATCCGGAGCAGGTGTTCGAGCTGCACTTCGAAGCCATCGCCCCGTCCCCGCGACACAAGTCAGGCATCGCCCTGCGCTTTCCCCGCATCGCCCGCTGGCGCGCGGACAAGACGGCGAGGGACGCGGACACGCTCGACTCGCTGAAGGGGCTGCTCCATGCAGCCCACTAAGCCGCGCCGCCGCAATCGCATGCGCGGCAAGCACGCGCCGGAGCATCAGACCGAAGCACCGAAGCGCACCCGCGCGAAGCGTCCCGTCCCCCGCAGCCCTTCCCCATACCAAGGCGCGCCGCTGGATCAGCTCCGCCAGTGGTTCGCCGCCAAGGGCTGGACGCCGTATGCCTTCCAGGAGGAGGCCTGGGCGGCCTACGCGCGCGGAGACAGCGGCCTCATCCACGTGCCAACCGGCGCGGGGAAGACCTACGCGGCCTACGTCGGCCCGCTGGCGGACGCGGCCGAGCGCAACGAGAAGGGCCTCCAGATCCTCTACCTCACGCCGCTGCGAGCGGTGTCGCGTGACGTGGAGCAGGCCCTGCGCGAACCGCTCCTGGCCCTGGACGCGGACCTGGAGGTGGAGAGCCGCACGGGCGACACGTCCTCCTCCGTGCGCCAGCGTCAGCGCGAGCGCCTGCCCCAGGTCCTCATCACCACGCCGGAGTCCCTGTCACTGCTGCTGACGCAAGAGCAGGCGGCGGAGAACTTCGCGTCCCTGCGCGCCGTCATCGTGGACGAGTGGCACGAACTGCTCGCGTCCAAGCGAGGCACGCAGGTGGAGCTGGCCCTGGCGCGCCTGCGCCACTTCGCCCCGGGCCTGCGCATCTGGGCGCTGTCCGCCACGCTCGCCAACCTGGAGGAGGCCGCGCGCACCGTCGTCGGCACGGACCGCGAGCCCACGCTGGTGAGCGCGGATCTTCAGCGCCCCGTGGACGTGGAGACGCTGCTACCGGCGGAGGTGGACACCTTCCCGTGGTCGGGCCACCTGGGCGTCTCCATGCTCCCGCGCGTGGCGGAGTGGCTGGACCCCACGCAGTCCACGCTCCTCTTCACCAACACGCGTTCACAAGCCGAGCGCTGGTTCGAAGGGCTGCGCTTCCTGCGCCCGGAATGGGAGCACCTGCTCGCGCTGCACCACGGCTCCATCGACCGCGAGGAGCGCGAGCGCGTGGAGGGCGGCCTCAAGGACGGCAGCCTGCGCCTCGTCGTGTGCACGTCCTCGCTGGACCTGGGCGTGGACTTCGGCCCGGTGGAGCGCGTCATCCAGATAGGCAGCCCCAAGGGCATCGGCCGCACCCTCCAGCGCGCGGGCCGCAGCGCGCACCGCCCCGGCGCCACCTGTCGCATCCTCTTCGTCCCCACGCACGCGCTCGAGCTGGTGGAGATGGCCGCCGCCCGGGACGCCATCGCCAGCCGCGAGGTGGAGCCGCGCACACCGCTGTCCAAGCCGCTCGACGTGCTGGCCCAGCACCTGGTGACGTGCGCGCTGGGAGGAGGCTTCACCCGCGAAGCCCTGCGCGACGAGGTCCGCACCGCCACGAGCTACGCGTCCCTCACCGACGAGGAGTTCGACTGGGCGCTCGCCCTGGTGCGCGAGGGTGGCCCCACGCTGCGCGCCTACCCGGAGTTCCGCCGCGTGGTCGAAGTGGACGGCTGCTTCCGCGTCCCCGACGTGCGCCTCGCGAGGCTGCACCGGCTCAACATCGGCACCATCACCTCGGACGCCTCCGTGCAGCTGCGCTACTGGAGCGGCGGCAACCTGGGCACGGTGGAGGAGTCCTACGTCAGCCGGCTGAAGCCCGGGGACACCTTCCTCTTCGCGGGCCGCCGGCTGGAGTTCAGCCGCTTCAAGGACATGACGGCGTACGTGAGGCCCGCCAAGGCCAAGGCCACGCAGACGCCGCGCTGGGGCGGCAGCCGCCTGCCCCTCTCCACGTCGCTCGCCTCCGCGATGCGCCGCACGCTGGAGGCCGCGCGACAGGGCGACGTGACGCGAGACGAGATCGCCGCCGCGTGGCCCATCCTCGACGCACAGGCCCGCCTGTCGCGCATCCCCGGCGACGGCCGCTGTCTGGCGGAGACCTGCCGCACGCGCGACGGCCACCACCTCTTCCTCTATCCCTTCGAAGGAAGGCTCGTGCACGAGGGCCTGGCGGCGCTCCTCGCCCTGCGCCTCACGCGCCTGCAAAAGGCCACCTTCAGCCTGTCGGTGAACGACTACGGCCTGGAGCTGCTCACCCCCACGCCCTTCCCCTTCGACGAGGCCCTGCGCCCGGCCCTCTTCACCCGCGAGCGGCTGGTGGAGGACATCCTGGAGAGCGTGAACCTGAGCGAGCTCGCGCGCCGGCAGTTCCGCGACATCGCCCGCGTAGCCGGACTGGTGATGCCGGGCCTGCCCGGAGCGCGCAAGTCCACCCGCCAGGTCCAGGCCAGCTCCGCGCTCCTCTATGACGTCTTCGTGAAGTACGACCCGGACAACCTCCTGCTGCGCCAGGCGCGCCGCGAGGTGCTGGAGCACCAGTTCGAACAGGGCCGGCTCGCGCGCACCCTGGAGCGCCTGGAGGCGCACCCCGTCGAGGTCGTCCACGTCCACCGGCCCTCGCCGCTGGCCTTCCCGCTCGTCGTCGAGCGCATCAGCGCGAGCGTGTCCAACGAATCCCTGCTGGACCGCGTGGAGCGCCTCAAGGAGCGATGGTCCCAGGCCGATGCCAGACCCGCGTAGCGGACGCGGACGTGGAGCTGCTCCCGGAGCGGGCCCTGCACTGGCCTGAAGCCGGCGTGCTCGCCGTGGCAGACCTGCACTGGGGCAAGACCGAGTCCTTCCAGCAGCACGGCATCCCCCTGCCCCTGGGCGTCCTGGAGGATGACCTGGCCCGCCTGTCCTCCGCCCTCACCGCCACCGGCGCCCGGCGGCTGCTCCTGGTGGGGGACCTCGTCCACTCGAAACAGGGGCTCACCGCCGACGTCATCCGCCGTGTGACTGCCTGGCGCGAAAACCATGCTTCATTGGAAGTCGTGCTGATACGCGGCAACCACGACCGCCACGTCCGGACCCTCCCCCCCACCTGGCGGATGGAGGACCGCGAGGACGCCTGGGATGAAGGCCCGTTCCGCTTCGCCCACCACCCGGAGCCCGCCACAGGCCGCTACGTGTGGGCCGGTCATCTCCACCCCATGGTGCGCCTGACGGGCGGGGCGGACCGGCTGCGGCTGCCGTGCTTCCACCTGCGCCCCGGCGTGGGCGTGCTGCCCGCGTTCAGCGCCTTCACCGGGGGGCTGGACGTGCGGCGGGGCAGGAAGGACCGCGTCTACGCCGTCGCCGGCACCGCGGTGGTGGAGGTCTAGCGCGCCATGAGCCAGGCCAGGCGCCGCCGCGTGCGCGAGCGGGTGGACCGCCTGCTCCAGAAGCGCCGCGATCGCTGGCGCGACCCCGGTGACCCGGACTCTGAGTCGCCCCGCTTCAGGCGTGGCGCGCACCGTCGCACCTTGTAGCGCGCACCCTGAGAGGGATTGCTCCCCGAGGACGGCGCTCCTCGCGCAAAGCCCCCTTCCGATCGCCAGAAGCGGGATTCATCACCCCGCGCGGGCAACTTGTCGCAACCGCCCCGGGAAGTGCTAAGCGATCCTTATTCCCACTCCCCACAGAATGGTTGACACTGCCGTGTTCATGGTTGATGGTCCCGCGCCGCATTGGGTCGGGAAATGCATGAGGGACCCGCGCCCACGGCACCATCCTAGAGGTTCGTTGGACGTGACTGCCTTGCCGTCTGAGCGCCAGGAGCCACCGCCCGCCCGGTCCACCGGGACCGGGACGGCCCCCCTGACTTCCGCGCCGAACGGTTTCCCCGCGTCCACCCCTGCTTCCATGTCGCCTTCAGTCCTCTTGACCCTGGTCCTGGTATGAGCGGCCCTCTCTTCCCACGCTGGACGAATACGGTGTCGCGCCTGTCGGCCGCGATGCTCCTCGCCGTGCCCGCCATCGCCATCGGCGGCCTCTTGGCCTACGTGCGCAGCCCGCTCGTGACCAATCAGGCACGCCCGGTGGAACAGCCCATCGAGTTCGACCACCGGCACCACGCCGGTGACGAGCAGATCGACTGTCGCTACTGCCACTGGACGGTGGAGAAGTCCCCGTCGGCGGGCATCCCCTCCACCACCGTGTGCATGTCCTGCCACGCGCAGGTGTGGAACAAGAGCCCGTACCTCACGGAGGTCCGCAAGGCGTTCTTCGCTGACCAGCCCATCCCCTGGGTCCGCGTCCACAACCTGCCGGACTTCGTCTACTTCAACCACTCCATCCACGTGGGCAAGGGAGTCGGCTGCGCCACCTGCCACGGCCGCGTGGACCAGATGGGCGCCATCGAGCAGTCCGCCCCGCTGACGATGAGCTGGTGCCTGGATTGCCACCGCAACCCCGGCCCCAACCTCCGGCCCCCGGAGTTCATCACCAGCATGACCTGGGCGCCTCCGACGGAGAAGGCGGAAGCCTCGGCCCTCGCCGAGAAGCTCACCAAGGAATACGACGTTCACTCGCGCACGAGCTGCTCCACATGCCACCGATGAACACCAAGCCTGACAGCGCGCCCGCGCAGGAAACCCCCTCGTCCTTCGCGCTCCCGGTCGTCTCGGGCCGCAACGAGGCCGCCCCCCACGCCCACGACGTCGTGACGGAAGCCCTCGAGCACGCCTCCACCCGCGCCGTCCCGGCGGAGGGCGCGTACGGCAAGACGTACTGGCTCGGCCTGGAGGAGAAGCTCGCCACGCCGGAGTTCCTGGAGGAGACCCGCCCGGAGTTCCCCGTCGGCGCGGACCTGCCCCCCGCCGGCTTCGCCCGCCGCGAGTTCATGCAGCTCTTGGGCGCGTCGCTCGCCCTGGCCGGCGCCACCGCGTGCAGCACCCGTCCCCAGGACGAGCGGCTGGTCGCGTACACGAAGACGCCGCCGGAAGTCACCCCGGGCAACCCGCTGCACTACGCGTCCGGCATGACGCTCTCGGGCCACACCTCCGGCCTGCTCATCACCGCGCGCGAAGGCCGTCCGATCAAGGTCGAGGGCAACCCCCAGCACCCCATCAACAAGGGCTCCGCGGGTCTCTTCGAGCAGGCGTTCCTGCTCTCCCTCTATGACCCGCAGCGCGCCCGCGTGCTGCGCCAGGGCAACAACCCCCGCTCGCTGCGCGTGCTGGCCGAGGAGGTCTCCGCCCTCGTCGGCCAGAAGGCCGCGGCCGACGGCGGCAGCCGCCTGCGCTTCCTCACCGAGCCCGTCAGCTCCCCGATGCTGCGCGACGTGATGGGCCGCATCCAGAAGAAGCTGCCCAACGCGCGCTTCCACGCGTTCTCCTCCCTCTCCGACTCCGCCGCCGCGGAGGCGCACCGCGCCCTGTTCGGCCAGCCGGTCCAGGCCGTCTACGACCTGACCCGCGCGGACGTCATCGTCTCCCTGGACGCGGACTTCCTGGAGAGCCGCCCGGAGAACCTGCGCCTCAACCGCCAGTTCGCGGACCGCCGCGACCTGAAGAACGGCGAGCTCAACCGCCTCTACGTCGCCGAAGCCCGCCTGTCCATCACCGGCGGCATGGCGGACCACCGCCTGCGCGTGAAGTCCTCCGAGGTGTTCGGCATCGCCGCCGCGCTGGCGCAGGCCGTGGGTGGCCCCGCCGCCAGCCTGGGCGCCGCCGCGTCCGGCAAGGCCGGCACGGTGGCGCCCGGAGGTCTCCTCGTGGGTGCAGGCCGTGGCCCAGGACCTCCGGTCCAAGACGGGCCGCGGCGTGGTCATCGCCGGTGAGCGCCAGCCCGCCGCCGTGCACGCGCTGGCGCAGGCCATCAACGTGGCGCTGGGCAACGTGGGCACGACCGTGCAGGTCGTCCCGGCCGCCGCCCCGGAAGCCTCCGGCCTCGCGGAAGTGCGCGCCCTGGTGGAGGACATCAAGGCCGGCCGCGTGGACACGCTGATCATCACCGCCACCAACCCCCTCTACGTCCTGCCGGTGGACGCGGGCCTGGCGGAGGTGCTGGACGCCAAGCAGAACGCCAACCGCAAGGCGATGTCCGTCCTGTACGCGGGCCACTACGAGGACGAGACCGCCCAGTTCGCGGACTGGTTCGTGCCCCTGGCGCACCAGCTGGAGACCTGGAGCGACGGCCGCGCGGTGGACGGCACCGTCAGCATCGCGCAGCCCCTCATCCAGCCGCTCTTCAACGGCGTGCCGGAAGCGGAGCTGTTCGCGCTGTTCCTCGACGAGCCCTTCCGCCCCGCCTACCAGATGCTGCGCGACTACTGGGCCGCGCAGGGTGGCGAGGCCGGCCGCGCCGACTTCGAGACCCGCTGGGAGACCTGGGTCTCCGAGGGCATCGTCCCCGGCAGCGGCGCCGCCGCGCTGACGGCCACGCCGAACCTGGACGCCGCCTCCACGCTGGTCGCCGGGTACCAGCCGCCGGCCGACGGTGAGCTGGAGATCAACTTCGTCCACGACTACAAGGTCCTGGACGGCCGCTTCGCGAACAACGCGTGGCTCCAGGAGCTGCCGGACCCCATCACGAAGATCGTCTGGGAGAACGCCGCCATCCTCAGCCCCGCCACCGCCAAGCGGCTGGGCCTGGAGAACAACCACGTCGCGGAGCTGGAGTACGCCGGGCGCAAGCTGCAGGTCCCCGTCACCGTCCTCCCCGGCCACATGGACGACACCGTGACCGTGCCCCTGGGCTACGGCCGCACCGGCCTGCACGAGGTGGTCGCCAAGGGCGTGGGCTTCAACGCCAACCGGCTGCGCACCGCGAGCGCCCCCTGGTTCGACGGCGGCGCGAAGCTGACCAAGGCCCGCGGCAGCCACAAGTTCGCCCGCACCCAGTACCACTGGCGCATGGAGGGCCGCCCGCTGGCGCTCGACATGCCCGTCAGCGAGCTGGCGCACCCGTCGAAGGCGACGGAGCACACGCTGGAGCGCGTCCAGGGCAAGTTCGAGCTGGGCAAGAAGAACAACCTGCCGGACTTCGAGTACGCCACCAAGCCGGACGAGGGCTACAAGTGGGGCATGTCCATCGACCTGTCGCGCTGCACGGGCTGCAGCGCGTGCGTCGTGGCCTGCCAGGCGGAGAACAACATCCCCGTCGTCGGCAAGCAGCAGGTGGGCGTCGGCCGTGAGATGCACTGGCTGCGCATCGACCGCTACTTCCAGGGCGATGAGAACGACCCCTCCATGATCATGCAGCCCGTCGCGTGCGTGCACTGCGAGAAGGCCCCCTGCGAGTACGTCTGCCCGGTGAACGCCACCGTGCACTCGGACGAGGGCCTCAACGACATGGTGTACAACCGCTGCATCGGCACGCGGTACTGCTCCAACAACTGCCCCTACAAGGTCCGCCGCTTCAACTACCTGCACTACACGCAGGGCAAGACGCCGACCGAGAAGATGCTGATGAACCCGGACGTCACGGTGCGCAACCGCGGCGTCATGGAGAAGTGCACCTACTGCGTGCAGCGCATCGAGCGGGTCCGCATCAACGCCCGCGTCGAGAAGCGCCTCATCCAGGAGAAGGAGCTCCAGACGGCGTGCCAGCAGACCTGCCCCACGCAGGCCATCGCCTTCGGCTCGCTCGCGGACCCCGCCCAGCGCGTCACCCAGCTCCACGAGGACGAGCGTGCCTACCGGCTGCTGCACGAGCTGGGCACCCGCCCCCGCACCGCCCACCTCATCCGCTTGCGCAACCCCAACCCTGCCCTCGTGCCCGCCGCCCCTGCTGAAGCCGCGCCGGCGCACGAAGGAGGTCACTGACCGTCATGGCCGAGACCGCACACGCACTCCCGCTCGACCCCCTCGAGCCCCGGGACCTCGTCGCGCCGCACCACGACGACAAGTCCCTCAATGAGACGCTGCTGGACCATGTCTGGCGCAAGCCGGGCAAGGGCTGGTTCATGCTCCTGGGCCTGACGTCCGCCGCCCTGGGCCTCCTGGTCATCGGCGTCACCTACACCCTCGCGCGCGGCATCGGCGTGTGGGGCAACAACCAGCCCGTCGGCTGGGCGTTCGACATCATCAACTTCGTCTGGTGGGTCGGTATCGGCCACGCCGGTACGCTCATCTCCGCCATCCTCCTGCTCTTCCAGCAGAAGTGGCGCACGAGCATCAACCGCTTCGCGGAGGCCATGACGCTGTTCGCGGTCATGTGCGCGGGTCTGTTCCCGCTGCTCCACACGGGCCGTCCCTGGTTCGCGTTCTGGCTGTTCCCCTACCCCAGCACCCTGGGCGCCTGGGCGCAGTTCCGCTCGCCGCTCGTGTGGGACGTGTTCGCCATCTCCACGTACCTCACGGTGTCCGCCCTCTTCTGGTTCGTGGGCCTCATCCCGGACCTGGCCGCCCTGCGTGACTCGTCCAAGACGAAGCTGCAGCGCACCATCTACGGCCTGTTCGCCCTGGGCTGGCGCGGCTCCGGCCGTCACTGGCACAACTACAAGGTCGGCTACCTGCTGCTCGCCGGCCTCTCGACGCCGCTCGTGGTGTCCGTGCACACCATCGTGTCGTTCGACTTCGCCGTGTCCCAGATTCCGGGCTGGCACGCGACCATCTTCCCGCCCTACTTCGTGGCCGGCGCCGTGTTCAGCGGCTTCGCGATGGTCATCACGCTCATCGTGCCCGCCCGCAAGTACCTGGGCCTCCGGGACGTCATCACCGACCGCCACCTGGAGAACATGAACAAGGTCATCCTGGCGACGGGCCTGCTCGTGTCCTACGGGTACCTGATGGAGCACTTCATCGCCTGGTACTCCATGAACCAGTACGAGTTCTGGACCTTCTACGTGAACCGCGCCACGGGCCCCTACGCCGGCGTGTACTGGCTGATGATCACCTGCAACGTCGTCACGCCGAACATCTTCTGGTTCAAGAAGGCCCGCACCAGCATCCCCATCATGTGGGTGGCGTCCATCGCGGTGAACATCGGCATGTGGTGCGAGCGCTTCATCATCATCGTGACGTCGCTCTCCCAGGACTTCCTGCCCTCGTCGTGGGACATCTACACGCCCACCTGGGTGGACTGGTGCATCTACGTCGGCACGCTGGGCCTGTTCGGCACCCTGTTCCTCCTGTTCCTCAAGTTCGTTCCCGCCGTCGCGGTGAGCGAGGTGAAGGAGCTCCAGCTGGAGCTCAAGCACGCCGCCCACGCGGCCCATGGCCACGGCGCGGACACCGCCGGCGCGGGCACCCTCACCCACGGAGCGCACTAGCATCATGGAAGCCAAGGTCCTTGATTCCTGGGTGTTGGCCGAGTTCGCCACCCCGGAAGCCCTCGTCTCCGCGACGCAGCAGATGCGCGAGAAGGGCTTCCAGGGGATGGACACCTACTCCCCCTACCCGCTGCACGGCGGGTCGGAGGCGCTGGGCCTGCCGCCCTCTCGCATGCCCTTCATCGCCCTGGGCGGCGGCCTCACCGGCATGGTGACCGCCCTCACGATGCAGACGTGGATGAACAGCATCGACTACCCGCTCAACGTCGGCGGTCGCCCCATCCTGAGCCTCCCGGCCTGGGTGCCCATCACGTTCGAGCTGAGCGTGCTGTTCGCCGCGTTCGGCATCTTCTTTGGCCTGCTGGGCCTGAGCAAGCTGCCCCAGCCCTACCACCCGGCCTTCGAGTCGGAAGAGTTCCGCAGCGCGTCCACGCACGGCTACTGGCTGAGCATCCCGCACCCCACGGGGACGGACGCCGCGGACGTCAAGAACCAGCTGACGGCCCTGGGCGCGACCCACGTGACCGTCGTGTCGGGAGAGAACGAATGAGGTGGCTCATCCCCGCCGCCGGGCTCGCCGCGCTCACGGGCTGCAACGTCAGCTCGGAGTTCCTCCAGCGCATGGAGAACCAGGCCAAGTACGAGTACTACGAGACGTCCGAGTTCTGGCCGGACGGCCGCGCCATGCGCGTGCCCCCCGCCGGCACCGTCCCGCGCGAGCGGCCGGTGGGCAACCCGGGCATCTCCACGGGCCGCGCCAACGGCGTCGCCGTGAGCGCCATCCCGCTGCCGGTGGACAAGCAGCTGCTGGCGCTGGGCCAGAAGAAGTACAACATCGTCTGCTCGCAGTGTCATGGCGTGCTCGGCGACGGCAACAGCGTCGTCGCGGAGAACATGGCCCTGCGCCTGCCTCCGTCCCTGCTGGAGCTCGCGGACAAGCCGGCCGGCCACTTCTACACCGCCATCAATGAGGGCTACGGCATCATGCCGTCCTTCTCGGGTGAGCTCGACACGCGTGAGCGCTGGGCCGTCGTCGCCTATGTGCGCGCGCTGCAGGCCGCCCGCAGCACCGCCGGGACGCAGCCCGTCCCGCAGGAGAACCGATGATTGCCATGGAGCGCTACACCGGCACGCCCAAGCTGATGGTGCCCGCGTTCGGCCTGGGCGTGGTGGGCCTCGTGCTCACCGCCGTGGGCTTCTTCATGAACCCCGAGGCGACCAGCTTCAGCTACCTCTTGGGCTTCACCTACTGGGTCGGCATCAGCGTGTCCGCCCTCATCATGCTGGCCATCTTCCACACGGCCAAGGCGAAGTGGCCCATCGTCCTGCGCCGCGCCATGGAGACCATCTCCATCGCGGTGCCCGTCTTCGCGGTGCTCATCCTCGCCCTCATCCCGATGATGAAGTACCTCTACCCCTGGGTGGACGGCTCGCCGCTGGCCGCCCACATCCACGGCGTGGAGGTGGAGCACCTGGCGCACAAGAAGGCCCACTACCTGAACCTGGGCTTCTTCGCCTTCCGCCAGGTCATCTACTTCGCGGTGTGGATCTTCGTCTCGCACCGGCTGTACGGCTGGAGCACGAAGCAGGATGAGACGGGCGAGCTGGAGCTGACCGTCAAGCAGCGCAAGTTCTCCCCGGGCGCCCTGCCCTTCCTGGCGCTGACCATCACCTTCGCCGCCTTCGACTGGCTGATGAGCCTCACCCCGCTGTGGCAGTCCACCATCTTCGGCGCCTACTACTTCGCCGGCAGCTTCCTGGCCGCCTTCTGCGTCCTCGCGCTGGCCACGGTGAGCGCCCAGGGCAAGGACCTGTACGGCAGCCTGGTGAAGACGTCGCACTACCACAACCTGGGCAAGCTCATCTTCGCTTTCACGGCGTTCTGGGCCTACATCGGCTTCTCCCAGTTCCTGCTGGTGTGGATCGCCAACATCCCGGAAGAGGCCCCCTGGTACGGCCTGCGCATGTACGGCCCGTGGCGCGGCGTCTCCTACGTCATCTTCTTCGGCCACTTCGTGCTGCCTTTCTTCACGCTGCTGTCACGCAAGCTGAAGGAGATGCCCAGGACCCTGGCCGTGGCCGCGACCTACATGCTTCTCATGCACGCCGTGGACCTGTATTGGCTCATCTGGCCGGCGTTCTCCGGTGAGGCCGGTCCGACGTTCCACTGGACGATTCTCACGGCCTTCGTGGGCGTGGGCGGCGTCGCGGTGGGCTACGCCCTGTTCCGGGCGCGCGGCCGGTACACGCTGCCGGTGAAGGACCCCTACATCGCGGAGTCCCTGAGGTACGTGCAGCCATGAAGAAGACCCAGTCCGAAGTCGAATCGCGGGTCATCGTCGGCGCGCATGGCGTCGCGGCCGAGGAAGACCACCTCGTCATGGGGAAGGTCGTCGGCGTCGGTGTGGGCGCCATGGTCCTCTTCCTCGTGGGCGCGGTGTGGGCCTGGCGCATCCAGGTCGTCACCATGCAGGAGGCCCAGCCGGACGGTCCTCCCCCCCGCCCCGCCGCGGTGGGCCAGTACGAGGTGGGCATCGTGAACCAGCGCCTGTTCGAACAGGACTGGCGCGCGACGGAGAAGCTGGGCGGCCAGCACCAGGCGCTGAAGAACGGCTGGGGTGACCAGCCGGGCGTCGCCGCCCACAAGCCGCTGGAGCAGGCCATGGACCAGGTCATCGCGACCGAGGCCCAGAAGGCCCGCGAGCCGGCCCCGGCCCCCGCTCCCGCCCCGCAGCAGGCCCCGGCGC